>CBDURV010000057.1:0-12041 GCA_965369495.1 uncultured bacterium | reverse complement strand
TCGCTGGGGATACGTCTGCGCAGGCACAGGTTTTGCAATCGCTCACTCCATGCAAACGAAGCGAGCGATCCTGTTCATGGCGCTCATTCCCACGTTCGCCGCCGCGGAGGATGCGGACGAGGGTCGCGCCGATGCCATCGACGAGTACGTGGAGATCATCGTCCAGGGGCAACGCATCGATCCGGATATGCCGGAGGTTCAGCTCAAGGACGTGGGGTCGCGCAACGTGTTCGGACCGGAAATGGTCCGCGAAACGGGTGCACGCGACGTGAACGGCCTTGTCCTGAACATTCCCGGCCTCTCGGCGCGCCCGTACAACGGCGGCGAGGCGGCGGCGCCCAGCTTCTCCACACGCGGACTGCCGGATGACGGGCTGACGGAGTACGTCAACATCATGATCGATGGCGTGCCGGCGAGCGCGTTGCCGTACGGCTGGACCGCCTTTTCGTTCCTGCCCGTGACGCCCGACCGGATCTTCGCGGTCGACTGGATTCGCGGCGCCTACGGCGTGCGCTACTCGCCCAACACGGTCGGCGGCATCCTCAACCTGATCACGCCGCCGGTACCCGCCAAGCCGACAGTCCTGTCGCGCCTGACGGCGGGCAACAACGGCTACCTGAGCGCGATGATCGGCGGCGGCGGGCGCGTGGGCGATTTCGGCGGCAGCGGCCAGTACGTGGATCGGAGTGGCGACGGCTACCGCAAGCTCGGTGGCTTCGACCAGCAGGACGCCAACGTGAAGTTCACGTGGGACATCAACGACCGGAGTTGGCTGGCGACGTCGGTCAGTTTCATGGAGGACTTCCACAAGGCGCCCGGTGGCCTGACCGAGTCCCAGTTCGCCCAGGATCGCTTTGGGAACGCACGGCCGGAAAACGAATTCAACGGCAATCGCGGCGTGCTGGACATCGTCTACCACAACGACGTCGGCGAACGGGACTGGTGGGAAGCGTACGGGTACGTTTCGAGGACCTACCGCCACCTGCGCGCACAGCGACCGCACTTCGGTGCCCCCGCGACGATCAGCGACTGGAAAGACGACAGCTGGTTCTACGCGATCGGCGGGCGCGGGCGCAAGGTCATCGGGAACCACACGTTGTTCGCGGGAGTGCGCTATCACCAGGAGTGGATTCCCTCCTGGACCCTGCGCAGCGAACCGTTCCCGGGGGGTACGGGGACACTCACGCAGGACGCGAAATTCGATACGCAGAGCATCTCGGCGCACATCGACGACACGTGGGCGATCACCAAACGATTCACGCTCGTCTTCGGGGTACGCCTGGAGTGGATTCCGAAGACGACCGGCAGCGACGCGGTCGGCGGTTGGAGTTACACGGACGAGTACTTCGCCCTCCTCCCGGGCGCCGGCATCAACTATGCATTCAACCGGTACGTGGCGCTGTTCGGCAACTACTACCAGGGCTTCCGCGCGCCGCAGGTGTGGGGCTACGCGTTCACGACCGGCGACCGCTCGCTCGTCTTCGAAAGGGGCGACGTCGCGGAGGCGGGTGTTCGCCTGATCGACTTCCGCAACCTGTCGGGCGCCGTCACAGCATGGCGCACCGAATACGACGATTTCGGCGTCTTCTACAGCGGCTTTTACGAGAACCTCGGCCGCATCCTGGCGTACGGCACCGATATCGAGTTCGAGTGGCGCATCCCGGGCGTGGAAGGGCTGGCGCTGCTGGGATCGTGCACGCTGCAGAATTCGGAGCTCAAGAGCGGTCCCAACTCGGGCAACCAGACGCCCTACGCATGGGAGGCCAAGGCGGCGTGGCGCATCCGCTACGAACGCAGCGGCTGGCGCCTGAGTCTGGGTGGCAACTACGTCGGGGACTCGTTCTCCGACGCGGCCAACACCTCGACGCCCAGCGCCGATGGAACACTCGGCGTCAACCCGGCGCGCGTGCTGTGGGACGCGCAGGTCGCCAAGCACTGGGCGCTGGGCGAGACCGGTCATCTCGATGTCGCCGTCGGCGCAACCAATCTCTTCGACCACGACTGGTTCGTGCATTCGCGCGGCGGATTTTTCGGAGGCGGCAAGGTGGCCGGCCCGCCGCTGCAAACCTACGTGAGCGTACAGCTCCTTTTCAACTGGTGAGGTGTGACCCATGAAACGATCGCTACTCGGACTGCTGGTCGCTTGCGTTTGCGCGGCGGCCCCCGGTGAAGCCAACAAGGATCCGCGCGAGGGGCGCGTCGTGCTGCCCGGCACAGCGGGTTGGGACGCCAGCCTCGTGATCGACAACAAGGGAGTCGGCATCTGGACCGTGGATTCGTTCCAGGTGTTCGATCAGTACGCGTGTCCCGAGGTCGTCGGCCTGGACAACGATGGCCGTTGCCACGTGCTCGTCTCCTACTCCGGCCGATGGACGCCGATCACGGCGGTACACGACACCAAGTGGCTCGGCGGTCTCGCACACGGCGATATCGATCCGCGCACGGCGGGCACCGAGATCTACGTGGGCAGTCAGCGCGGAAACCTCTACCAGATCGTCGCGTATCCCCATACGGCGCTCGACAACCGGCTGATCGCGCACTTCCCGGGCCGCGAAATCCACACGATCATTGCGGGCGATCTCGACCCGCGCACCAAGGGCCGCGAACTGCTGGTGTTCACGCGCCCGGGCGGCCTGTTCCGCATCACCCCCACCGGCCCCGACGGCCAATGGGAGACGACTCACCTGCAGGATCTTCCCGGTCGCGTCCGCGATGCGGTGGTCTACGGCGACTCGATCGCGACCGTTTCGCGGATCGGGCGCCTCGCCTTGCTGCGCATCACCGACAGCGGGCCCACCTGGGAGACGGTCTACGAGTCCGCCATGGGAATGGGACGCATCACGTGGTCGCCGGCGCGCGCCGACGTGCTCTACACGACCCACGATGATGGGCGCATCCTGCGGCACGAGCGCGGCGCCACAGGCTGGAACACCACCACGATCTTTCTCGGTCCGGAAGGGCCGCGGGGAATCGCGGCGGGCCGCTTCGATGCCGATCCCGACGTCGAGACGGTGGCCGTGTTCGGCTACAGCGGCAAGGTGCAGCTCTTGAGCCGGGGTTCCGGTCCGTGGAAGGTCGAGACGCTGTTCCAGGACAGCGACAAGGGCCCCTGGCTGGCCGTGGCGGAGGTCGATGGCCGCAATGCCACGCAGGAACTCATCTCGAGCGGCTACAGCGGGCGGATCGTGCTGCTATCGCGGCCGGCCGGTTACGGAAGGAGCGAGACGTGCGAATCTGGTTCACAGTCTCCGGCTTGTGCCACGTTGGACTCCTCCTCGCGCTGATTGCCGGTTCGCGGAGGGTGCCTCGGATGTCGCCGGAGGCGCCATTCGAATTCGCATGCGAATTCCCGTCGGCGCTCGCGGAGGAGCCCCTCCCTCCCGAGCCCGACCCGCGGCTGCCACCGTTGCAGTCGTGTCCCGAGCCGGAGGTGACACTCATCGACGAGATCGATGACCCGTTCGATGCGCAGGTCTCGGAGCCGATCCACCTGCCCCGAACCCACCGACCGGATGCGCGCGCATTCACCCTGCGCCTCCCCAGGAAAGCGCGCGATCCACGGCCCACGCCGGCGCCGCCTGCGCGACTGCGGGCCGTCCGCACGATCACCCGCCCACCCACGTTGCAGGCGAACGCCACACCGGTGCACTATCCACGTCGAGCGCGAAGACGCGGACTGGAAGGCTCGGTCGAGCTCAAGATTCTCGTTCTTCGCACCGGCCGCATCGGTCGCATCGTGCTCCTGCGCTCCAGCGGCCACGCGTTGCTCGACGAAGCTGCAAGAACGGCGGTAGCCCAGTGGTCGTTTGCACCGGCACTGCGCGCGGGCGAGCCCATCGCGACATGGATGCGAAGGACCATCCGCTTTCGACTCTCGCCCGCGTCCTCGACCGAAGCGGAGATACGAGTCCGGTAGCACGGGGAAGATCGCTTCCCACCGAAACTACCGGCGAGCCCAAACCGACCGGTACCGATCCCGAATCGAGAAGTTGGATTCGCCCTGCACGACGGTAGATTCGGATACCCAGCGCGAGCTAAGGCGCCTGGGGGTCCGCCGGTCCGCGCCCTTGCGTTCGCGACCCCCGAAGGAGTCGAACGTATGTTGGACAAGCGCGCGGATCTCGCCGGCCCCGGTATCAGCACCTATGAGGAGGTCGCCAAGATCCTCCCGGCGGAGTACGAGTCCCTGCTGTCGCCCATGGAGACGATGCAGGCGCTCTTCGAAATCAAGCGGTTCATCGAGGATGGGCTCTGCCGAGAGCTGAATCTCAACATGGTCCAGGTGCCGCTCATCGTGGACCGGAACAGCGGCATCAACGACATGCTCGATCGCGACGGCTCGCGAACGCCGATCGAGTTCGAGGCGGGTCTCGGCCTGCCGAAGAAGATCGACGCGCAGGTGGTGCAGGCGGCAACGAAGTGGAAGCGGCTGGCACTTGCGCAGTTCGACTGCGGCATGCACGAAGGTCTGTGCACGGACATGAAGGCGGTGCGCAAGGACTACTTCCTCGACCACGATCACAGCTCATACGTGGACCAGTGGGACTGGGAGAAGGTCATCGGCTCCGAAGACCGCAGTCTCGACTATCTGAAGGATACGGTGCGCCGCATCTGGAAGGTCCTCGCCGGTGCGGGAAAGCACGCGCAGACGATGTTCCCGCAGCTGCGCACCGACCGCTACGACGAGTTCCCGGAGGAGCTGAAGTTCATCCACGCGGAAGAACTGCTCGACATGTATCCCGACCTGCCGCGCAAGCAGCGGGAGACGAAGCTCATCCAGGAGTACCCGGCCGTCTTCATCATCGGAATCGGCTGGCCGCTCGAGGATGGCTACCCGCACGAAATGCGCGCGGTCGACTACGACGACTGGATCACCGCGACGAAGGTGGGCGACAAGACCTACCACGGCCTCAACGGCGACATCCTCGTCTGGAACCCGGTGACGAAGCGGCGGCATGAACTCACTTCGATGGGCGTGCGCGTCACCAAGGAGACGCTGCGCCTGCAGTGCGAAATGGGCGACCAACTCGACTTCCTCGATCAGCCCTACCACCAGGCGATTCTCAACGACAAGATCCCGCTCAGCATCGGCGGCGGCATCGGCCAGAGCCGCACGTACATGTATCTGCTGCGCAAGGCGCACCTCGGCGAGGTGAGCGTCTCCATTTGGCCCGACCAGCTGAAGGACATCTGCGCCGAACGGAACATCCACGTGCTCGAGTAGCTCGCCGAAAACGAGTGAATCCGCCCGGGCTGCCGAGGCCCGGGCGGAACGTGGGAGAGAGGAGGGGGAGAGCCGTTGGCTCCCCCCCATCGCGAAGGGTTACTTCGCTGCCCAGATGATCTCGGCCTTGGTGTAGCCGAGGACTTTGTAGTTGGGAACCAGGTCGGTCACCGGTTCGAGCACCGGCATCCACTTGCCGCCGTACCAGGTGAGGTCGGCCTTGGCCAGGCCCGTGCCCTTGAGCGCGCTGTCGGCATCCGCGGAACGGTAGCCGGACGGATCGTTGGGCGCGAACCAGTTGAGCACGAACTGGGTCGCACTCAGCCTGAGGTAGTTCGTGTTGCCGTCGATATCGACATCCTTGGTGCCGGCGATGATCTCCTCGCTGGTCACCGAGAGGCCGAGTTGGATCAGATCGCTGACCTTGTAGAACTTCCAGCGATAGAGCGGCATCTCGATCACGCCCATCGGGCCCATGTTGACCAGCGTCTTGCGGCCGACGGGGACCGGGTGCGCGAGGGCGCCACCCTCGGCGTGGCAGGTGACGCAGCTCATGTTCGCGCCGAGCGCCTTGTTCGGCGGCAGAACGCCATGGCCGCCCAGGGTGACCTGGGAGAAGGCGGGATAGTCGGCCACGGCCTGCATGAAGGCCTCCCGTTGCTGCGGGGGCAGCTTCGCGCCCTGCATCTGCAGGAACATCTTGATCAGGCTTCCATCCGGAAGCTTCATGCTGATCGTCTGGGAGACGTCCTCGTAGGGCGGGTACCACTGGTAGTCGGCCGGGAAGCCCATGGGACCGTTGAAGCCCTGGAACTGGCGCAGGCCGGCATTCGATGCTGCGTACATGTCGAACGATGCGTCCGCGCCCACGTCGATGATGCCGTCGAGGTTGGCGTCGAACGGCGAACCGGTACGCGTCAGGTAGTGCTCGTAGCCGAAGGCCGCCTTGTCGAAGTAGACGAGGTTCGGGAAGATCTGCATGAGCGCCATCGCCTGCACGCCAGGGTCCGGGTTCTGGAAGTCGGCGGGGGTCACGTTGCGGACCTCCGTCGGCGTCATGTCCAGCATGTTTAGCGCGTAGAACGCCTCGGCATTGTTGCCGTTGGCGTAGAAGCGGTACATGGAGTGCGCGTTGTATTCGAAGCCGGCTTCGTTGGTCTCGGTGAGACCGCTGAAGTAGCGAGCGTCGAAGACCATTCCGTTGGCCATCGGCTTGAAGGGCATGATCTTCGCGTTGGGCATGCCGCGCACGGCCAGCGTCTGCGCGAGGAACGAGGTCCCGCCGTTGAACCAGGTAAAGACCGGACGGCTCTTGAAGGCCTCGGAGTCGGCGTCGATGTCGGCACGGTCGCCGGCGACGTACATGTCCGCCACGACCAGCTTGGTGTCCTTGCCTGCGGCATTGCGTGCGAAGCTGACCTGGCCGCCGTGGCCGAAGAGTGAATAGGTAATTCCGCTGCCATACGGGATGTGGCAGGTCTCGCAGGCCATCTTGGCGAGGTGGCGTTCGCGGTGGATGTCCTCGCTCAAGTTCGCGGTTTCATGGCACTGCATGCAAGTCAGGTCCGTCGGATCGTGCGGATTCGGCGGGGTGCCCGGGGGCGGCGGCGGATAGTCGGCCGCGGCGAAGTCGCCACCGACGTTGTGGCCACGCACGAACTTGTGTTTGTTTGCGGTGTGGCAGGCGGTGCACCGGTTTTCGCGATCGGTGAAGAACGCGTTGTTCGACCCGGCATGGACGTCATGCCCATCCAGGAATAGGGTGCCGCGCTTGTAGCCGGTCCGCGAGTGCTCGTGGCAGCGCAGGCAGGCTTCCGGCGTGGTCTTTCCGATTCCCGCGAGTGCCTCGACACTGCGGTCCTGAGCGACAGTCGGCCACGGGGTGTCGGGCTGGCCATCGCCGTCGGTGTCCATCATCAGCGGCGCATCGAGGATGCCGTCGCCGTTCATGTCGAGCACGAGATCCGGAACGCCGTCGTGGTTGAAGTCGGCGTTGTCGCGCGAGTCGCGGGCGACGCCAACGGCGGTCGGCGAGTGGGCCGAGGGCGAAGCGGTGCCGGCGACGGCGGCGAGGATGCCCTCCATCGGCCGGGACTTGTAGGTCTTCGAGTGGCAGACGAGGCAGTCGAGGCCGCCGTCCACGAGGTCCTTGGCCTGCTTTTCCGCGTTGGGCAGACCCATCTCGTCGAACATCCTGGAGAACATTCCCTCCATAACCGGCAGGTAACGGCTGACATGGCACTTGGCGCACTCGCCCAGATTGATGTCGCTAATGGAGTTTGTCAGGCCGGTGGTGGCCGGCAGGCCGCAGGCGCGGTCCAGCATGCCGTGAGCGCCGCCGCCGGGAAAGAGCACCCGGTCGGTGCGCGCGGCGATGGAGTAATGCACCGACGCCTTGAGATCATGGACCGCGTCGGTGTGACAGCGGCTACAGAGAGAGCCGGCCAGATCGCGCTGCACGTCGTCGTGCGTGACCACGCTGGTGGTTCCTGCCTTGTCGATGACGGTGTAGGTCTTGGCTACCGGGTCGTAGGTGAACTCGTGGACCGCGTATGACTGCGACGCGGACTGCGGGTTGGTGCCAACCAGGTCGGCCCCGCCATCCGAACCGCACGCGGGCAGGAAGAGCACGAGGCCGAGTAGAAGGGAGAGGGACCATCGGGCGCGAGTAGCGAACATGGATAAGCCTCCGTTCAGGGAGATGCGCGCGGTTTGCCTTCGGACGTGTCCGTCCCGCGACGGGCGCCCGGCGGCCGAATCAACTGGGCATTGTTGGTGGAAATTGCGCACGCGTTCCTGCACGTTGGACATAGTTTCCCTTCCGTATTGCCCCCCCGCTATCACCGCAAGGGTGGCTTTTCCTCCCCCCCGGGGGGGAGACGCAGCTCCCCCCCGGGGGGGGAGCCGCGCATTCGCGCGAAAACTCGGCAAAGGCACCGGAACGGTCCGATTTCCGGAGGTTGACCGCAGGCGAACAATGGCCCGCAGGAGAGTCAGCATGCGTACACCCACCCACGAACCCCACAAGATCAAGACCGTTCGACCGCTCTCGTTCCCCACGCCGGAGGAGCGTCGCAAGCTGCTGGCCGACGCACGCTTCAACGTCTTTCACCTGACCCCCACGCAGATCACCTTCGACATGTGCTCGAAGGCGAACAACGCGGTGAGTCAGGAGCAACTCGCCGGCCAGTTCATCGGCGACGAGGCCTACGCCGGCTCGCGCAACTTCGAGACGCTGCGCAAGGCGGTGCAGAACGTCCTCGGCCACCACTACATCTGCCCGGTCCACAACTCCCTCGGCGCGCTCAAGCTCATCAGCGCGACGATGGTGCCGCCCGGCTCCGTCATGCCCAGCAACGCCCGGTCACGCGCGGGCATCTTCGCCCTGCACGACGTGGCGGTGCCGGACATGCGCGACCAACAGGCCCCGGTGTTCACCGGCAACGCGAACCTGGCGCAGTTGCGCGACGCGCTCGAGGAAAAAAACGTCGCGCTGGTCGGGCTGCAGACCTTCGCCGACGGCCAGCACCCGATCAGCCTCGAGAACCTGCGCGCCGTCCGCGCCATCGCCCACGAATACGGCCGGCACCTGATCTGCGACGGCTCGCGGGTGATCGAAAACGCGTGGTACATCCAGCGCCACGAACCGGGCTACGCCGACCGGCCGATCCACAGGATCGTCAAGGAGATCGCGCGTACGTGCGACATCTTCTTCCTCGACGGGGCGCAGGATCCGAAGTGCAACACCGGCGGAATCCTGACCACCGACAAGCCCGAACTGCATGAGACGTTCATGAACGAGGTCGTGGTCTACGAGGGCCTGCATACCTACGGCGGCATGGCCGGACGCACGATGGAGATGCTGGCGCGCGGCCTGGCGGAGATGTGCGAAGAGTCCGAGGTCCAGTGGGCGATGGAGCAGACCGAGCGCTTCACGAAGCGGTTGCGCGAGGGACGCGTGCCGCTGGAGCGCGGCTGCGACGGTGCGTACATCGACGCGCGCTCATTCCTGCCGCACCTCGCCAAGCACCACCAGGATGCGTTTTCCGCGGCGCTCTACGAGATCGCCGGCGTGCGCGCCTTCGCGCCGAACCTCGTGCGGCTCGAGCGCCCGGTCCCGGTGCAGATTCCGCGGCTGGCGATGACGAACGAGCAGCTCGACCAGGTCGCCGACGCGATTATCAGCCTCTTCGCGCAGCGCGACAAGGTGCCGGAGTTGACCGAGATCGAGTCCGGGCGCTGGCGCGACCAGATGGCCTACCACGGTGTGTTCGCCGACGTTGAGCCGTACGAATTCGCGATCGCGCCGTACGAGATCCACACGATCGAGAGGGTCGGCGTGCTCAGCCGCGAGCGGCGGGAAACCGCCATGCGCGAGGCGGGCTACAACACCTTCCTGCTGCGTTCCGAAGACGTCGCCATCGACCTGCTGACCGACTCCGGCACGTCGGCCATGAGCACCGACCAGTGGGCGGCGTACGAAGGCGTGCGCGCGAGTGCCAGCACCAGCGACGCCTATCACGACTTCGTCGGCGCGCTGCGCGAGATCACCGGCTACAAGTTCATCCTGCCGACCCACCAAGGCCGCGCCGCCGAGCAGATCCTGAGCGAGATCATGATCAGCCCCGGGCAGATCGTGCCGGGCAACATGTACTTCACCACCACGAAGCTGCACCAGGAACTGGCGGGCGGCGTCTTCGCCGACGTCATCGTGGACGAGGCGCACAACCCGGAGAGCGAGTTTCCCTGGAAAGGCAACATCGATCTCGACAAGCTCGACGCGCTCGTCCAGCAGCACGGGGCGTCGAAGATCGCGTACATCTCCTTCGAGCACGCGGTCAACATGGCCGGTGGCCAGCCCGCGTCGATGGACAACATGCGCGACGTCTATGCGTACTGCGGCCAGCACAAGATCCCGGTCTTCTTCGACTCGACCCGCTTCGTCGAGAACGCGTGGATGATCCACGAGCGCGACCCGCGCTACCGCAAGACGCCGGTGCGCGAGATCCTGCGCGAAATGATGATGTACGGCGACGGCTGCACCGTCAGCGGGAAGAAGGACTTCCTGATCAATATCGGCGGCGTGTTGTGTTTCCGCGAGAACGAAGAGTGGGCGCGCGCCGCGGAGGATCGCCTGCGGCTCTACGAAGGCAACGTCACCGACGGCGGCCTCGCCACCGCGGATCTCGCCGCCATCGCGGTCGGTGTGCGCGAGATGCTGGACGACCGCTACATCCGCTCGCGCATCCGCCAGACGCAGTTCCTCGGCAAGCTCTTGCTCGACGCGGGCGTGCCGATCGTGACGCCGCCGGGAAGCCACGCGATCTTCGTCGATGCCAAGCGCTTCCTGCCCCACCTCGACCAGGACGACTACCCGGCGCAGCGACTCGCCGCCGAGATCTATGTCGAGTCGGGCGTGCGTGCGATGGAACGCGGCAACGTCTCCAAGGGACGCGACCCGAACACCGGTGAGAACTACCGGCCCGCACTGGAACTCGTGCGCCTCACGATTCCGCGCCGCGTCTACACCGACGATCACATGCGCACGGTCGCCGAGGGCATTATCCGCGTGTGGAACCGGCGCGAGTCCATCGGCGGCCTGCGCTTCGTCTACGAGCCCGAAAAGCTGCGCTTCTTCCAGGGAAGGTTCGAGACCGCGCAGAGAACGTAATCAGGGCATTTCGTAGTTCAAACCCGCGACAGCATCGCCGTCAGTGGCCACAACTCGTTTCAGGAGCGGAGGTTCGGCGGTCGATGCGCGGCCTCGCTGCCGCAAGACCGCGGGGTGACGGGCCGCTCTAGGCGCAACGCGGATTGCCTCGAGAGCACACGTCTTGCATCGACAAGCGGAGCGGCCGGCCGCGGCAGCGATGCCGCAGGCATCGCGCACAATCTCTTGGAGGGCCGGGAGTTACGGTGTCGCGAGGCGATGCTGTTGCGGCCCTCCCGCGGCCCTCCCGGATGTCATTTGCAGCGGGCATGCGGACCGAACCGGTCCCGTATTCGAAACGGGATCGCGCGCGGATTTCGTGTATTCCATAGGTCATGGAGCAGCAGCGAGAGCTCGACTCCGATGTCGCCCGGACCCTCGTCCCCGCTCTTGAGGGGCTTTGCGTCGGAATCGTGATGATGGGTCCGACCGGGAAGATCAGCTGGACCAACCGCGTGGCGCAGCGCATCCTCGGGATCGATCCGCGCCGCGATGCCGGCGAACCCCTGGCCAAGCTGCTGCGTGATCCGCAGATGTCCGAGTTCTGGCACCAGGCCTTGGCGGACGACGGAACCGTGATGGGCCACGTTTCGATGCACGAGCCCACGCGAGCGGAACTCAACGTCAACGCGACCCAGTCACTCGACGACTCCGGCCATATCGTCGCGCGCGCCCTCATCTTCTGTGACGTGACGCAGGAGAAGACCGTCCAGGTCTCGCTCTCGGAAGAGGCCACGCGCCGACTGCTCGACCTCACCGAACGCTGGAGCGACAACGGCGAGTCCCATGAGGGCCTGACCCCCTCCGAATTGAAGATGCTTCGTTGCGTGGGCACCGGGCTGACCAACTCCCAGATCGCGCACGCACACCACATTTCGATGTCCACCGTCCGCTCGCACCTCAAGCACGTCTACCGCAAGATCGGCGTCGCATCCCGTTCCGAGGCGATCAGCTACGCGGTACGCCACAGCCTCATGTGCGACGCGGGAACGGATCGCGGCCGGGACGAGGCGTAGAGCGCTTCGGCTACGTAAGGCGTCGCCCGTGCTCGTAGAGCGGCTTCGCCTTGCGGATCACACCTCCCTGGCCGAGAGCGATCGGAAATGC
>CBDURV010000056.1:0-12068 GCA_965369495.1 uncultured bacterium | reverse complement strand
GAGGCCTTTCGACCTAGTAGTCGTCTCTTCCAATCTCCTCTTCCAACCACAGTTCCAGACGCGTCAGCGGCTGGACCAGTAACATCAGGACCGGTTGGAAGAGGAGAGCGAGAGGCCTTTCGACCTAGTAGTCGTCTCTACCAATCTCCTCTTCCAACCGGTCCCAGTCGATCGAGTGGATCTCATCGGGGGTGATCGGGGGGAGAGTGGCGAAGCGGCGGCGCTCGTCGTCGCTGACGAAATCGTCGGTTGCCGACTCGTCGCGCAGGCTCATGGAAACCGGCACTTCGTGTCGATGGGTGCCCGCGGAGTAAGTGAAAAGTTCAGGTGCGCCGTCCGGACTTTCCTGCAAACGCGCATAGGCGCGCTCGAAGCGTTCGGGGTCAATTTGCCAGGCAAGATCGAACTCGCGCTTGGATTTGACCGGCACGCGATCCCGCCAATAGAGCCGCCCGAGCATGAAATGAGCGACGAAACTACCCGGATTCCGGCGGATCGCGGACTTGAGTGCACCGCGCGCTCGGTCACGGCGGCCAGCCACGTAGGCGACCCGTGCCTTGAGCAAGTTCCAGAACTCGGCGATTCGAACCGCGATGCTCATAGTCGAATGACTCTTTATCCCCGGCTCAAGCCGAGGCGGGCCGTAAACCGATACGGACTCCGACTGAACCAAAATCGTATGTCGCTCCCGTGCTGCCCGCAAGGGGGAATCGGTGCGCGACTGCGTCGGAGTGCGAAAGCCTTGATGAGTATGGTGGACACAAAGCCTCGGGATGCCGGAAAGGATGGACGTACGTCATGTCCCTAAAGGGCAATCTGGCTAGCGTCAACCTCACGGAGATCTTCCAGATGCTCTCCCTTTCGGGGAGAGAGGGGACCCTGTTCATCTATGAGGGGGCCCGGAAACGGGCGATTTGCTTCACGAAGGAAGGCGTATCGATCCGCTCCCGCGAGCGGAACGAGTCCAACCTGCTGGGCAAGATCCTCGTCCGCCTCGGCAAGATCACCGAGGACGATCTCGCCAGCGCCGTCGAATCCAAGCGTTCCACGAACCGGCTGCTCGGGGACACGCTCGTCGAGGCCGGTGCGTGCACCCACGGCGACATCGATGAAGCGTTCAGCGTCCAGAGCCAAGAGGATATCCAGGAGCTCTTTCTCACGCGCAGCGATGCGCAGTTCGAGTACGTCGACGGCTACTTCCCCGAGAACGAGGCGCCGTTCACGAATCTCAACGTCAACGCGCTGCTGATCGAGATCGCCCGTCGCACCGACGAGTGGGAGTACATCCGCCGCCGCATTCGCGGCCCGCGCGAGATCTACCGCTTCACCGGCCAAGAAGGCGAGGTCGATGCGGATGTCCTCGAGGACTGCTACGCCCCCCGCATCGACGCCCAGATCGATGGCGCGCGCTCCGTCGGCGACATCATCGACGACTCCTACGTCAACAAATTCCACGTCTGCAAACTGCTCGCCGCCTACCTCGACGCCGGCGTGATCGAGCCGGTACCCGTCGACGCGATCCGCCAGAACGCACGCCTCGCGCTGCGAATGGGCGACGCGGCCGGCGCCATCCGCCACTACGAATATCTCATGAGCGCGGGCGACTTCACGCTCGAGGTCATGGCGGAGGCGGCGGAGGCGCACGAGACGAACCGCGACTACACCGAAGCCACCGCCCTCTACCGCCGCCTCGCCGAGGAGCACGTACGCGACGGCAACGAGCGGATCGCGATCGAGGTGCTGCGACGCATCGCGAACTACCCGCGTCCCGAGGCGGACGCGCTGCGCTACCTGCTCGATCTCGTCTTCGCCAACCCGCGTATCGGGCAGGAGTTCTCCGCCCACATCACCGAGGCGGGCAAGACGCTCGCGGCCCACTACATCCGTTGCGACCAGCGCCCCGAGGCGCAGGATCTGCTCGAAAAGCTGCTCGAACTCTTCCCCGAGGAGATCGCGTTCGCCGTTTCGCTGGTCAACCTCCACTACGACCAGGGCAACATCGACCGCGCCGCATCGGAATGCGAGCGGATGGCGAACTCCTTCCTGAAGAGGAAGCTCGTCACTCCCGCCGTCAGCCTCTACAAGAAGCTGCTCGTCATCGATCCGGAACGCCAGGACATCCGCGACAAGATCCGCAGGGTCGTCGCGGGCAAACGCACCCGGAAGCGCGGGCCGAGTGCTCTCGCACGGGCGCTCGTGGCGGTCGCCGTCGCGCTGCTCATGGGCGGCGCCGCGATCGTCTATGTCCGCCACGGCGGCGCGATCATGAGCAGCGGCGAGTCCGGTCTCGACGCCGAGAACCGGCTCGCCCTCACGACGCGTGCGCAGAGCGAGGCGGCGATTGCCGGCGCGAATTCACGCAACGCGACGCGCGAGCTTGCGCGTCTCGAGCAGCTCGTCGGCTCCGGTCCCATCGAGAACAGCGAGCAGATCGCGGAGGGCCTGACGACGGTGCACCAGAACATCGACCAGTTCCGCCAGCACTCGAAGTCCGCGTTGGACGTGTTGCGTGAACTGCGCGGGCGATTGGGCGAGGACGGAGACGCAACCACCGCCCGCGCCCTCGAAGCGTCCATCGAGGCGCAGACCGCCGACGTCGACCTGAAGTACTCCAAGTGGGTTCGCCGCGCGGAACAGACCGCGAAGCTCATGAAGGACCAGGGCGAGCTGCGGTACGAGGAGGGCAAGCTCAAGCTCGCCCTCGAACGATTCGAGCTCGCCCGATTGCTCGGGGATAGCGACTGGGTCGCGGATTCGAACCTCGACGCCATGGTCGGGAACATCCGCGGCGACATGGACAAGGTCGATATCAAGCGCCGCGAGGCGAGCGCCCTCGAGGGGGCGAATCGGCTCGTCGATGCGCGCTACATCATCATCGCGCTGGTCAGCGAATTCGGCGAGGCCGATCTGATCAGCGACCTGCTGCTGCCGCGCGAGATCGTCACGCAGCCGCCGGGCGCGACCGTCCGCATGGACGGCAAGGAGCTGCCCTCGAAGACGCCCTGCGTCGTCCGCATGACGCCCTTCGCGGTCACGAAAATCGTGCTGTCGCGCAAGGGCTACCTGGATCACGTCTTCTCGCAGGGGCCCTTCGGCAGGGACACGAATCCGGACCACGCCGACTACATCGTGCAGCTCAAGAAGAAGCCCACCTGGACCTACCCGCTCGGGGGGGGACGCATCGATTCGCGCCCCGCGATCTGGAAGGGACGCGCCGCTTTCATCTCGCGCGACGGGCACTGGGCGATCCTCGACGCGAAGACCGGGAAGAGGGCGCGTAGCCGCAAGCACAACCGCCCCCTCTCCGGCCATGTACCCAACAGCGAGGGGTTCACCGCCGGCATGATCGCCGCCGGCGACCGCGCCTACGCCGTATCCCTCGATCGCAAGCTCTACAGCTTCGATCTGAACGACGGCAAAGCGCGCGCTCAGCCGCTCCCGTGGTTCAGGGATTCGATCTACGTCGCGCCGATTCTCATCGGCGACATCCTCTACATCGTGGACAAGTCGGGCACCGTCATCGCGCTCAACAGGAAGACGCGCGAATTGGCCTGGCCGAAGCCGGTCGAGACGTCCCACGGCGTTGTCGAGGGGTTGGACCCGGTCGTGATCGGCAGCGATCTCGTCATCACCACCCGCGATGGCAACGTCACCGTGCTGAGCCTCAAGGACGGATCCGTCCTGCTGCGGTTCGAGGTGAAGGGCCCGCTCTGCTGCACACCGTCGCCCGTCGGCAACGACCGCCTGGTGTTCGCAAGCGAGAGCGGCCTGCTGCAGTGCTTCACCTCCGCCACCGGACAGGATGTCTGGCCCTACGATCTCAAGAGCGCGGTCAAGCGGTCGCTTCCGGTTCGTGTTCGGGCGGTGTTCGCCTCCCCGCGGCCGCTGGAACTGATCGCCATCGACCACTTGACCGGCCAAGTCACCGCACATTACCGCCCCACCCGCGCCAATGCGCGCGCCCAGGTGGCAGCCACCGAGCGCATGTTCTTCGTCCACGGGCGCGGGCTCACCGCCTACGCCGCGACGCGGGACAGCTACGCCCCCGCCTGGACGTTCGAGGCGGAAGGCGTGATTCTTGCCGGTCCGACCGAGGCGGATGGCGCAGTCTTCATCGCGGACGAAAAGGGCGTGATCTACCGGCTTGAAGCCAATGACGAGTGATCGAGCACGGAACGCGTCAAAGCACGCAATCCGGGCTCAATTTCAGCTGCTCCACTGTCGATAGAGGGGCACGGCCCCGCATGGGGCCGATAGGAACGATAAGCGTGAACATCCTCAAGAAACTCTTCGGCGGCGGCCGCAAGGCGCCCTCGGCGGCAGAAGCCGCCCCGCAACTCGCGAGGGAGCTCGAAGGAGTCGTCACGGAAGCGGAGCGACTCGTCGCCAGCGGCCGCCACGACGAAGCGCTTCACGTCGCGGAGCAGGGACTCCTCCGATTCCCCGCCGCGGCGCGCCTCACCAGCGTCATCAACTACGTGCGCCGCGCCGGTGCAAAAAAGCGGCTCGCCGAACTCAAGCAGACTCTCGAAGAACGCAAAGATGAGCGCGCCTACAAGGAACTCACCGCGCTTCACCTCGACCTCGGCAACAAGGACCAGGCGCTCGAGGTCGCGACGGCGTATGTCAACGATTTCCCCGACGCATACGATGCGCAGATCATTCTCGGCGAAGTCTTCCTGTCGCGCTATCTGGGCGAGCTCTTCGCCCGCGACGCATGGTCCGCGCTCAAGCACTTCGGCCGCGCACTGGAGATCGACGGGGAAGCGATTCGCGCCCACCAGCTCCAGGGCATGCTCTACTTCTCCCTCGGTGCGCCGCGCCACAGCGCCGCCGAGATCGCGGCGGTACTCGCCATCGACCCGGACAACGAGCGCCTCTCGGAGTTCAAGCAGCGGTTGATGGAAATCGCCGGCCCTGAAGGCGAGGAGGACATCGAGTTCCTGCTCGACTACGCCCAGGACCACCAGGAGATTCCCAACAACCCGGGCAGCTTCCCCGGCGGCAAGCGCTTTGCGCGCCAAAACGTCGCTGGCGCCCTTTGCCCCAAGCTCTTCGCCGCAGCAGCGCAGGGCATCGGCAAACGGCTGAAGATCGAACAACTCGCGGCCATCGGCATCAACGGCCGCCCCTTGGCGGTCGCGGGCGAGAACAAGGAAGACTTCGTCAAGCTCGCATCGCGTCTCGACGAGGCGTCCCGCCGCGCCGGCCGACACATGAACTTCGGCACCATGCGCCGCTTCATGGTGGCCGGAAAGTTCGGACGCATCGTGCTCGTCCCGGCCGGCAACTGCGCCGTCGCGGCGCGCGCACCGCGCTCGGTCAGTACCGAGCGTATCGCGGAAGGGCTCGAGATGGTTGTCACCGCGTCCCGCGCCGAAGGCGTGGATAGCCACGAAGAGGAAGCGTGATGGAACACGTACTCGAACGTCTCGTCCAGGAGGCATGGGTCCGCGGCAGCATGATCGTGTCCAACGAGGGCATGGTCGTGATGGACAACATGTCCGCGGAACTCGATCGCGACGCGGTTGCTGCACTCGCCAGCGATCTCGTCACGGAGGCCACCGCCGGCCTGGATGAAGCCGGCATGCAACCCTTCACTCGCATCGTGCTTACGGCCACCGCGGGCGAACTTATAGTCGTGGGCTGCGGCTCCGTTTACCTGGTCGTCATCGCGGCGGCGGGCTCGGAAGCCTTCTACATCGAAATCGACAGTGCCGCACGAAACCTCCGCCGCCTGGCGCCGACGGCGTCGCTGCGGGAACTGTAGGAATCGGAGCAGAGGAAGTCAGCGATGGTCCAGATCAACTTCGCCAACAAGGAAATCCAGTGCAAGGTCGTCTACTACGGCCCCGGTATGTCGGGCAAGACGACCAACCTGGAAGTTGTCCACAAGAAGGCGCCGCCGGCCGCGAAGGGTGAACTCACCTCGATCGCGACGGAAGGCGACCGCACGCTGTTCTTCGACTTCATGCCGCTCGACCTTGGCAACATTGCCGGCATCAAGACGAAGTTCCAGCTCTACACGGTTCCCGGACAGGTCTACTACAACTCGACGCGCAAGCTGGTACTGCAGGGCGTCGATGGAGTGGTCTTCGTCTGCGACAGCCAGGCCGAGAAGATCGAAGAGAACATCGAGGCCCTTGAGAATCTCAAGACGAATCTCAAGGAGTACGGCCGCGATATCCACTCGATCCCGGTGATCCTGCAATACAACAAACGCGACCTTCCCACCGCGATGACGGTGGAGGAACTCAACGCGCGGCTCAATCCGATGGGACTGACCACGTTCGAAGCGGTGGCATCGACGGGCGAGGGCGTCTTCCCGACGCTCAAGGCGCTAGCGAGCCTCGTGCTCGAGTCGATCAACCGCGACAAGACCAGTGGCGGCGGCATGGCGAGCCCCGGTGGCAAGGCCACCGTCCGCCCCGCCGCACCGTCCGCGCCCCGCGCCATGCCGGCTGCGCCGAGCCAGCAGGCACCCGCCGCGGCCGCCCCCGCGGCGCCCCGCGCCATGCCGAAACCGTCCGGCGGTGGCGGCGGCACGACGACCAAGGTACGCCCCGCGGCAGCGACGAGGCAGGCAACGCGCCCCTCGCCGCGCAACGCGCAGCCCGCCGGTCGCCCGACGACGACGTCGCGCCCCGTCGGCAAGGTCAACATCAAAGAGCGCAAGGACGCCAGCTCCATGATGCTCTGGGGAGTCGTCTCCGCCATCATCATCGGCGTCGGCGTGTTCCTCGCCTGGAAATTCAACGTCCTCGGTTAGGACCGGAGCAGAAAACAAGATGCCCAACTCCAACCGTCAGCTTACCGACGCCCAAATCCGCAACAGCCGCCTGGTCTTCTACAAGGAAGACATCCAGGCCATCGACAGCACGCTGCGCGAATTCCTCGCGCGTTCCAAGTCGCGCACCGCGATGCTGGTCGACAAGGATGGCCACCTGATCACGCGGGAGGGCGACACCGACATGACCGAGATGGACGTGGATACGATTTCCGCGCTCGTCGCCGGTTGCTTCGCCGCCACCCGCGAGATGGCTCGCATCCTCGGCGAGGACGAGTTCACCGCGCTGTTCCATCAGGGCCGCAAGGACAACCTGCAGCTCACCCTCGTCGGTGAGCGCACGATCCTCGCCGTCCTCTTCAACGAGTCGACGACGATCGGCATGGTGCGCCTGTATGCCGCCGAGGCGGCGCGCAAGCTCACCTCGCTCTTCCGCAAGATCCTCTCCCGTGGCGAGTCCGGCCACGGATCCGAGAAGCTCGCGGAATTCGACAAGGCCGCCGCGAGCACGCTCGACGACGTCTTTGGTTAGTCGATACCTTTCGAAATTGCCCAGGGCCCGGTTCGCCGGGCCCTTTTTTCGTGCGTGGGCGTCGTCTTGTAAGCTGCGTCCTTGCACCGCACCACGCTCGCACTTCTGGCCGCCCTCGTCGCGTGCGGCGGCCCACGGCGTTTCTACGAGGGCCCGGCGCTGCCGCCCGACGAGGTGGCGCTGCTCGTGGTGGAAGGCGGCATGATCGGCGAGGAGATGCGCTTCGACGCGAAGCTCGCGCGCTTCGATTCGCTACCCATGCGCACGCCGCCCAAACGCTCGGAGATCCTCGGCGGTGACCATGTGCTCGACGTCAGCTGGGTGCAATGGGCGATGGCGCCCAACGAGAAACGGACCTGGGTGCGCATCAACGAAGGCGTCGAACACATCGAGTTCCGGGCGCGCGAGGGGCGCACGTACACGATCGCCTGGGGAACCAGCAAGCCGGTCCTGAAGGTCCGCGGAGAGACGCCGTAGCGATGCTCGCACTGCTGTGTGACTCGATCATCCCGTTGCTGGTCATCCTGCTGCTCTACGCCGGGCGCCGCGAGCGTCCATTGCGAACACTCGCGCGCGTCGCCGCGAGCCTCGGCTGGGTCTACGCGCTGCACTTCACCGATCGCGGGTTCACCCTCTGGGGCAGCGCCGATCTCGATTTCTCGACGCATAGCGCGGTGGCGATCGCGGTCGGCACGACGCTCGCCATGCAGGGGCGCGTCTGGCTCGCGGCAACGCTGGTGCTGTGGGGCTGCTACGCCACGCTGATGGTGCGCCTCGGCTATCACACCGCCGCCGACCTCGGCACCACCGCCGCCGCGGTGTTTCCCGGCGTCGCGCTCTGCCAGTTGATCGGGCGACGCGAGCAGGAAACCGGTACCGTGACGCCGTGAGTTTTCCGTCACCTCCCGACTCGGTTCCCGACCTGCTTGCGCGCGCCGCGAAGAGCTTTCCGGAACGCGGCGTCCAGGTGCTCGACGCCCGCGGAAAAAAGGCGACGCGCCACACGTTCGTCGAACTGCTGGAACGTGCGCGACTCTCCGCGCGGCGTTGGCAGGGTCTCGGCCTGCGGCGCGGCGATCCGGTTCTCGTTGCGCTCCCGACAAGCTGGGAGTGGCTCGACGCGTGGCTCGGCGCGATGCTCCTCGGAGCCCGGCCGGTGGCGCACGCCCCCCCGGCCGGTCTCGGCGGCGGCGACGCATACCTGACGCGCATTCGCGGTTTGCGCGAACGGTTCGATACGCGTTGGGCGATCGTCCCGCCTGCGACCCGCGCCGAGCTGGGCGACCTTCCCGGCATCGTCGATCCCGCCATGCTCGCGAACGCGCCGGAGGCCGATCCGGGCACGCCCCCCACCGACGGCATCGCGTTCCTGCAACTCACGAGCGGCTCGACCGGCTGGCCACGCGCCGTGATGATCCCGCACGCCGGAGCGGTCCACAATCCGCGCGCCATCGACGTGGCAGTCGGCGCACCGCGCGGCGCACCGGCGCACGATTGGGCCGATTCTGTCGTCTCGTGGTTGCCGCTCTTCCACGACATGGGGCTCGTCGGCTGCTTCCTCTTCGCGCTCTACGGCGGATTCGAGTTCCGCGTCATGCCGCCGACCGCGTTCTTGGCGCGACCGCACCTGTGGCTCGAGCAACTGTCGGCCGCGGGCAAGGCACTCAGCCCCGCACCCAACTTCGGCTACCAGTACTGCGTCGAGCGCGTCGCGCAGGAACTGCAACTCGATCTGGGCGGCTGGAGCGCGGCGATGACCGGCGCGGAGATGATCCGTCCGGAAACGACGGGCGCGTTCGAAGAGCGGTTCGGGCCGCACGGATTCGATCCGACCGCGTTCCGCCCCTGCTACGGACTCGCCGAAGGCACGCTCGCCGTCACGTTCGATCAACGAGGCAAGGGCGTGCGCACCCACCGGCCTGCCGGCGGCGACCGTGATTTCGTCTCGGTGGGCGCGCCCCTGATCGACACCGAGATCCGCATCGATGCCGACGCGGGAGCCATCGGGGCGGTGCTCGCGCGTGGCCCCGGCATTTTCGCCGGATACCAGAACAACGCGGAAGCGACGCGCACGACGCTGCGCGATGGCTGGCTGCACACCGGCGACCTCGGCTACATGCACGACGGCGAGCTCTACATCACCGGCCGCACCAAGGACCTGATCATCGTGCGCGGCCACAACCTGATGCCGCATGAGATCGAATGGGCGGCGGAGTCGGTCACGGGCGGCGGCGGTGCGTGCCGCGCGGCGGCGTTCGCCGTGGAGCGGGGCGCGCAGGGCGAGGTGGCCGTGCTGGTGGTGGAAGTGGACGAGCGCGATCCCGACGCACGCGCCGAACTCGGGCGCGCGATTCGCCAGCGAATCGGCCGCTCCCTGGGCCTCACCCTGGCGGACCTGCAGTTCGTCCGGCGCGGCCGCATCCCGCGCACCACGAGCGGCAAGGTAAGGCGGCAGGAATTAAGGCAGCGATTTATCGACGGCCAACTTGAGCCGCTATGATTGGGTCCCTCAATGGATCGCCAAGCCGTCGCTCTCTCCGTCATCGCTGAAGTCGTGGGCCGCACACCGGAAGAGATCCAGACGGAACAGGATCTCGTCGCCGACCTCGAAATCGACTCGCCCAAGGCGCTCCAGCTTCTCGTGACGCTCGAGGAAAAACTGGAAATCGAGATCTCGGACGAAGACGCCGCGCGTTTGGAAAAGGTGCAGGACGTATTGGATTTCGTAGCCCGTTCCCCCGATAGCAACCGGCCGAAACCGAACTAACCCGTGCCTCTATTCCGCGTCGATCCCGACGGAGCGTTTGGCTCCCTGCTTCTGCGAGCATGCGGAATCTTGGCGCGTGGAGCGATTCGGCTGGTTGGCGCCAGTTGCCGCTACCGGGTTGTCGATGGCGCGGAACGGCTCCAGAAACTGCTGGGCAATCCCGGTCCGGTGCTGCTCGTCATCTGGCATGACCGCGCCATCCAATCCGCCTGCTACCTGAGCGGCCCCTTCATTCGCAAGCGCCTCGATATCGCGCTGATGATCAGCCAGTCCCAGGACGGGGAAGTCGTCTCGCACATCGTTAGCCCGTGGAAGAAGGTGCGCAGCGCACGCGGATCCACGACCCGCGGCGGCCGAGCGGCGCTGCGCGAGATGCACCGCATCATGAAGCGCGAGCAGATTCCCGGCCTGTTGGCGCCCGACGGGCCGCATGGTCCGCGCCACGAGTTCAAGCTGGGCGCCGCCGTGCTGGCGCAAATGGCCAACGCGCCGGTGCTGCCGATCGCCATCGTCCCCGAACGCTTCATCCAGTTGCGCTCATGGGACCGTCTGATCGTGCCGCTCCCGTTCACCCGCGTATCCGTCGCGTTCGGCGCCCCCGTCCCCGTACCGCGCGGCCTCTCCGCCGAGCAGCTCGAAGAAAAACGGCGACAACTCGAGGACGCCCTCAACGAGGTCACGCGCGTCGCGGAATCGGAAGCCGAACTCCGCCGCGAAGTCGCGCTAACGGTCCGCGACAAAGCGACCCGAGTTGCGCTTCGCGAGGTTGTGCAGTAACTCGGTGTTCTGGTCCTTCGAGAGCCCGATGCAGTGGATGCGCAGCGTGCCGTGGCGGTTGCGATGGCAGACATCCTCGAGCAGCAGCGCGGAGTCGTAGAGCACCCCCACGCTCGGCTCGCCGTCCGTCAGGAAAAACACGGTGTCCGCACCCGACCGAAGCGCGAAACTGAACGCGGCATGGATGTCGGTGCCCCCCTCGAGCGGCGCGTTGCGCGAGAAATCGAGGGCGGCCGCGCGCGTATCGTCGTCCGCCTTGCGCAGCTTGCGCCAGAGCGGATTCTGGCGCGCGCTGAAGCCGAGGACGTTGAACGCGACCCCGTCCGGGAGCTTTTCCAACGTGCGCGTCAACTCACGCAGCGTACGGCGCCTCCGCGGCTCGAGCTTGCCTCCGTATCCATCCATGGGAAACCCCATCGACGTGGAGACATCGATGCAGAACAGCACCCGCCGCGAGCGCGTGTGAATTCCGTAGAAATCGATCGGCCCTTCGTTCACCGCTTCCTGGCCGGCGTGGTTCGCAAGGGCGAGGCTGCACTCCTCGAGCAGCATGGCGTGCGCCGAGTCATTGCGCGCCTGGATGATGGCGAGTGCCCATGGCTCGTGGACCGCGCCCAGTTCCCGAATCACGGCGCGCGCCACCGCCTCGTCGCCGTGCGCGCTCCAGAGTTCCATGCGTTCCGTCAATCCCGTTCCCCCCTGCCGCAGACGCGCCGCGACGAGCGCCGCACGCAGCGTCGGATTACGCGAACCCGCCAGGGTGCGCTCCACGAGACCGCGCGCCGCAGAGGTGTGGATGTGGCCGAGCACCTGTGCCGCCGCAAGCTGTACGGCCGGATTCGAGTGGCGCAGGAACTTCGCCAGGTCGCGCAGGACGCGGCGCTGCTCCGCCGGGCGCGAGTCGTTCGTCTCCGTGCCCAGACGATCCAGCCACCAGTCGCGGAACATGCGCTCCGAGTGGCGCAGCGCCTGCACGGTTTGGGTCACGTCTACCGGGCGGTTGAACCCCGCCGTGAACTTGGCATAGCGCTGAAGGAACTCGCGTGGCGGGAGCAGCGGAACCTGCTCGACGAAGCGTACGTAGCTGGCGGGCGTTGCGTTGCGCGCCGACACGCTCCAGAACCGTCGCTTGTCCAGCAGACGCTCCCGAAACCCGTAGCCGGGCGCGAGCGTGGCGCGGCGGTTCATCGCCTGGGGCACCGAGT
>CBDURV010000055.1:0-12244 GCA_965369495.1 uncultured bacterium | reverse complement strand
GCAAGTACACGTTGCGCCTCAAGCGCGAGGGCATGGACACGCCCGACGCGAGCCTTTCGCCCGCGATGGTCACGGCGGGTGCGCACGACCTGCGCGTGACCGCCTCGCGCGGCGCCGTGATCTCCGGCACCGTCGCCAACGAGCAGGGCGCGCCCCTCATCGACGTCCGGGTCTGGGTCCACGTCGGCAAGCGCATGCACGGCGACAAGACGGACGCCCTCGGGAAGTTCACCATCGCCGGCCTCAAGCCGGAGACACGCTACGACGTGCGGACGAATTCAAGAACGCACCTCGGCGCCACCCAACGGGAGATCGCGGCAGGCACCGCGGGCGTCCGCTTCGCACTCCAGCGGGGCCTGACCGCGGCCGGCAGGCTCCTCGACGCCGACGGCAACGCCATGGCCAACGTCAGCATCCGCTGGGACCCCCAGGGCGACATGACCGGGGCCCACACCCGGACCGACGGCACGGGCAACTTCACACTGGCGCCCATCCGCGAGGGACCGAACAAGATCGAGGCGTTCCGCTCCACGAAGGACGGCGACCTGCGCTGGATCGCCTGCGGCACGGTTCGCGGCGGCGAGACCGGCGCTCGGCTGACCGCCCCCCGGTAGAGCGCGTCGGCGAGCGCATCCAGCATTCCCCGAGCGTACCCCATCGCCATCCCGTGCATCCGTCGATAACCTGTGGGCATGCTGGCGCGTTGGCCGCGACTACGACGGCTTCTCCGGTGGACCGGGGCGACGTTCTTGCTGATCGTCGCCCTGCTGGTCGGAGTCTATTTGCTGCGCGACAGGCTGCTCGCGCGGCCGCTGGCCAATTTCGTCGCGGAGCAGATGTCGGAGGCGCTCGGCGGCAAGTTCACGCTGGAGCGCATCGAGGGCAATTACTTTTCGGAACTGGTCGTCGTCGGCCTGCGCACCGAGACGGCGCCGCCCGAAAATCCGCTGCGGCGCATCGACATCGACCGCGCCAGCGTCCGTTTCAGCCTGCGCCGATTGCTGGACGATCCGGTGGGCGCGATCGAAGCGATCGAGGCGAGCGGGCTGGTGCTCGAACTCGACCTCGACCAACCCACCGAACCGTCGGAAGAACCGCTCGATCTGGAGCAGTGGCTGCCGCGCCGGTTTCCCACGATTGCCCTCGATGGAAGCGTCCGGGTCCGCACGGGCGGCCGGGACTACACGGTCGGAGCCATCGACGCCCAGGGTGGAGGCGAGAGCCTCGAGTTACGCCTGGAGACGATCGACATCGCGGGCGAGATCCAATCGCCGCTGCTGCGCCTCAACATCACGCAGTCCGAATTCGGGACCTTCGTCGCGCGGTCGAACGATCTGTTCGGCGGCATCGTTCCGCGCGAAATCTCGGTGCAGGTGATCGGCGAGTTGGTCGCGGACGCGAAGCTCGATCTGGCGGGCGGCACCGTCGCCGCGACGTTTACCGAAGAGCTGGCATCGGCCGTAATCCGCAAGATTGACCTCGCCAAGCTACCCGCGGAGTTGTTGAGCCGAATACCCGCCGATATCCAGCTGCCGCAGTCGGGTCTGGTCTCGTTGGAGGTGCGCCTCGATCGACCGCTCGCTCCGAACCCGAAAATCGTCGCGAGCGCAGAACTGCTCTTCTTGCACTGGGACGACTGGCGCGCGACCCGCATCACCGCCAACGGCGAGTGGCACGACGGTGTCGCGACGCTCCGGAAGCTGGACGCGGCCATCGACGGAGGCTCGATCGAGGCGCGCGGCATCGAGTTGCGCCCCGAACTCGCGCTGCCGCTGGTCCGGCTCGATTCGATCGATGCGAAGCTGCCCGACCTGCGCACGCCGCTGCGCCGACTCGGCATCGTCCAGAACCTGCCCGACGCGCCGATCGCCTTCACTGTGCGCGCCCACCGCGCGCCGGGCGAGCCGGTCAAGATCGACGCGTTGCGCCTCGAGGCGGGCGCATCGCACGTGGACGCCACGGGCGAGTTCACGTTGCCGACCGACGTCGATGATTGGGAGAAAACGCCGCTGTCGCTCACCCTCGACGCGGTGCTCGACGCGCGCACGCTGCCGCCGACGGAGGTCGCGATCGAAGGCGCCGTGACGATCAAGGGCAGCGTGTCGGGCACACCCGGCGCACCGCGCGCGCGACTCGAAATCGAAGGCAGCGGCCTTGCGGTCGATGGCCAACGCATCGAGACGCTGGAAGCGAAGGGCGAGTTGGAGTGGCCACGGGTCGCGCTCAAGTCATTGCGTTTCGTGACGGCGCCCGGCAGCCTCTCCGTGCGCGGCAGCGCCGACCTCGAGCAGCGCCTGCTCACCGAAGCGAGCTACACGATCGATATTTCCGATCTCGCGGAACTCGCCAAGCTGATTCCCGGCGCCCCCCCGGTGAAGGGCGCGATCCGCGGCACGGGCCACATCGTACGCGCATCGCTCGACGGCGAGCGCGAGGGAGACGCCGACCTCGTCTGCAGCGGTCTCGACATCGACGGCGTCGTGATCGACACCGCGACCATCAAAGCGACGCTCCGCGGCGACACGATCGACCTGACCGAGTTTGCGGCGCGCGCGCCCAAATGGAGTGTCGCGGGAAGCGCGGAGGCGCAGGTCTCGTTCAAAACCGGCGTCATCGCGGCGCGGGTCAGGACGCTGAAGGCGGAAGCCGCCGGCCGCAGCTCCGAGTTGCGCGCCCCGCTGCGACTCGACTGGGATGGCAAGACCGCGACGGTCCGCGACCTCGACGCGACGCTGCTGGGCGGACGAGTGAAAGGCGGCGCGACTTATGGAGACACGCTCGCCGTCACGCTCGAAGGGTTCGGCCTCGACATGGCCGAGGCGCATGCCGACGCGGGCGGGCGCATCGGTTTCAAACTCGACGCGCGCGGCACGATCGCGTCGCCGCGCTGGGAACTGAGCGTGCTGTCCGATGGGCTGACGGTGCAGCAGCGACGCGCGAAGGTGGATGTGCGCGTGCGCCAGGACGACCGCGGCATTCACATCGATTCACTTCAGGTGGACGGCGTGCCCGACCTCGACCTCGATGGCTCCGGATTCGTGCCGATCGAGGTTGGCGCCGACGGCGTGCGGCGCTTGCCGGGCGTCCCTGACCTACACATCACCCTCGACGTGACGCCCGGCGACCTCGCCCCCTACCTGCCCGATGTAGTCTCGTTCAGCCGCACGACGTTCGACGCGACGCTCAAGGAGAACTTGATCGCCGGCAAGCTCACCGTCAACGACCTGCGCTGGACCGAGGCGCCCGAGGACTTCATCGCGGGCAAGACCGTCATCGCGCTGAGCGGCGACGCGCAGGGAATCGAACTGCGCATAGACGGATCGAATCTCGGGCCGCTGCTCGTCGATGCGAAGCTGCGCAGCGAAGCGGGCTTCGACTGGAAAGACCCCGGTGCGCTCATCGAGCGCATTCGTTCCGCCCCCATCACGGGACGCGCGACGGTGACCATTCCGGATCTCTCGCCGCTGACGCGACTGCCCGACTCCCCCATCGCACACGGCGAGGGCAGCGGCAAGATCGACATCGTCGTTGCGGGGTCGCTACCCAAGCCGGAAATCACGGCGACCATCGAGATGCAGTCTCCGCGCCTGCGGCTCGAGGGCGATCTTCCGGCGCTGCAGGATGTCGCGGTGCGCGTGAAGGTGACGCCGCGCGGCCTGACCATCGAGAAGTTCGAAGCGCAACTCGGATACTCGCCGCTGGTACTGCAGGGCGGCATCACGTTCGCAGAGGGCAACCCCGTCCTGGACCTGCGCGCGACCGGCACCAACGTGCTGCTCGCGCAGACGCCATACCTGCGCATGCGCTCGGATCTCGATATCGCCCTCAAGGGACCGCTGGACAAACTCGCCGCGACGGGCAGCGTCGTCATTACCAACGTGTTGTGGTCGGAACCGCTACGCCTGCTCGACAATGGCGGCGCGACGGCGGCCGACGAAAGGCTGCACCTCTTCTCGATTCGCGACGAACCTCTCAAGAGCATGACCTTCGACGTGTCGATCAAGGCCAAAGAGACCATACGGCTCGACAACAACGTTGTGCGTGGGCGCCTCTCTACGGACCTGCGACTACTGGGGACGGGCGGCGTTCCCCACCTCGAGGGGCGTGTCGACTTCCGCGATCTGCGCCTCAGCTTTCCCATTACGCGCGAACGCCTCGACATCACGCGCGGTTCGCTCACTTTCCCGCACGATGATCCGTTCCGTCCGGCCGTGCGCGTCAGCGCGGAGGCGCGCAAGCTCGGTCACGACCTGACCGTCGAAATCATCGGAAAGATCCCGGACGTTGAGATCCTGATCACATCCATACCGCCGCTCCCGCGCGACGATGCGCTCATACTGCTCACCACCGGCACCACCAAGGAGCGGTTGCAGCAAAGCGGCGAGACGACCGCGGGCATCTACGTCGGACGCAGCATTCTCGACGCGGTCATGGGCCCCTCCGACCCGGACAAGGAGAGCCTCATGGATCGCTTCGAGTTCGAATCGGGACGCGAGGTTTCGGGCGCAGGCGACCCGACGATGGAAGCGCGCTTCCGTCTGACGCGGCGCGTTTATCTGGTCGCCGAGCGCGACCGCTGGGAAGACTACAACGGCGGTCTGCTCCTGAGGCTGCGCTTCCGTTGATCCGCACGGCAATACTTCTGTTGGCGCTCGCCGGTTGCGCCTCGACGCCCAAATCGGACGGCCCGCCGCCGCTGCCCGTGGACATCGTGGACAACGAGGACGTCAGCGACCGCCGACTCAAGTTCGCCGCGCGGCGCGAACTCGACTCGTACGAGAAGAACGGACGGCGCCTCGCCGATCTGGCCGATGCCGCCTACTCGATGGAACTGGAACTGCGGCGGCGTGGCTACTCCCGCTCCGCGGTGACCTTTCGGTTCGAGCCCAACGATGAGGCGCCGGAGAAGATCGAGTTCGTCGTAAGCGAGGGACCGCTGGGGCGCATCGGACGGATAACGTTTCCGGGCGCCACGGTTCTCGACGACGAGCAGCTCCGAAACTTCTTCCCGAGCGGTGCCCATCCCCGGTTCCAGCAATCGCAGGTCGATGGCGCGGTCGGCGAAATCGAGCGCGCCTTCCTGCTGCTCGGCTATCGCGACGTGCGCGCCGGACCGCTGCAGGTGAACTGGAACGACGAGGGCACAAACGCCGACATCGTGTTGCCCATCGCGGCGGGCGACAAGTACGTGATCGATGACTACACGGTCGAGGGAGACCTCGATCCCGATCTCGAGCGGCGCATTATCGCCGCGCTGCTCGGCCAGGGCTATTACCTGCGTCTTCCGGCGGAAGCGGCGGCGCAGGTTCGCGCGGATCTGCTGAATCGGGGCCATCAGAAAGCCACCGTCACGGTTACCACGGAATTGAAGGAGACCCGGGCGACGCTCCACTTCCGTGTGTACGAGGGGCCCGTCTACCGCGTGCGGGATATCGTCATCGAAGGTCACGACCGCACCCGCGTCCGCCTCATGCGGTCACGAATCACGGCCAAGATGGGCGAGCCGGTATCGGACGCGAAACTCAACGAGGGCGTCGACGGCCTCTATCGGACCGGGGTGTTCAAGCGCGTGACGGTGCAAAAGGAGTTCGTCAACGATCGCGAGACGGACATCACGTACGTCGTGGAGGAGATCCAGGCGCGCACCGTGGACTTCGAGGCCGGCTGGGGCAGCTACGAACTACTGCGCGGCGGCGTGCGCTACCAGGACCGCAACTTCCTCGGCTACGGACGACTGCTCGACGTCCAGGCGGGCGCGAGCACCAAGGGCTACGAACTCCTCGGGATAATCACGGACAGCTACCTGCTGGGCCAGGACAACCTGCTGCGACTCGCGGGCGGCGTGTTCCAGCGCCAGGAGCCCTCGTTCAAGCGTCTTGGCTACCGCATCAACCTCTCCGTGACCCACCGCTTCGACAGTCCGTGGACGGTCACCGGCGGCTACATCTACGACACGCAGAAGGCGAGCGACATCGACTCCATCCTGCCGGACGACACGGAGGGTGAACTCGTCACGAGCGCCGGCCTGTTCGCCGCCGCGGTCTACGACAGCCGCGACAGCGCGCTGCTGCCCAGCACGGGAACGGTCGCGGAAGCGCGCATCGGATGGAGCTCACCGCTGCTGGGCGCCGACCTCGACTTCATCTCGCTCAAGCTGCACGCGTTCCGCTTCTGGACGATCCGGAAGGACTTCGTTCTCGGCATCGGGGCGCGCTTCGATTCGAGCCCGATCCTCAACAACGACCGCACCCTCCCGATTCAGAACCGCCTCTTCCTCGGCGGCGCCACCACCATCCGCTCCTTCGACCAGTCCGAACTCGGTCCCACCGACCCGATTACCGACCAACCGCTGGGCGGCCTGACCGCGTTTTCGTTCTACAGCGAACTGCGCATGCGCCTGTGGCGCGAGTTGCACGGCGCCGCGTTCTACGAAGTCGGCATGGTCAGCCCGTTCGCGCTCTCGATCGAGGGACCGCCCGGCCACAGCATCGGATGCGGCCTGCGCTACTACCTGCCGGTCGGACCGATCCGCATCGACTTCGCCTACACCCCCGGCGAGCTTTTCTCCGCCACCCAACGCTGGCAACTCCACTTCGCCTTCGGCTTCTCGTTCTAACGATCTCAAGGCAGGCCCGGTGTCGGCTTTGAGCTGTGGGCTTTGAGCTTTGGGACTCGAACTCGGAATCCCAAAGCCCAGAGCTCAAAGCCCTAAGCCGATGCCGAGAGAGTTGGTTGTCGGTTAGATCGTTCTCGTCGGCCGCTCATCCCCGTCGTACGTCTCGCCCGTTCTGCCCTGAATGTGAACGCGATACTCGCGCCACCAGACGTTCGATTCGTCGCGGCCCCAGATGCCCATGTCACCGAGCGCGTCGAGCCGGTCGAAGAGTGCCTCGGCGCTGATCGGCCGCTCGTCCGGGTCCTTCTTGACGCACCACAAAATGACATCCTCCAGCGCTTCCGGCAACTCGCGCCCGAGTTTCTCGCTCGGACGAACCGGCTCGGTGTTGATGTGCTGGTTGATGATCTCGATCACCGTCTCGCCCTCGAACATGTGCTGTCCGCTGAGCAGGAAGTAGCCGACGCAGCCGAGCGCGTAGAGATCGCTGCGCGCATCCACCGACTCGGTGTCGCGAATGCCCTCGGGCGAAATGTAGCGCGGCGTTCCGAGCACGTTGCCCGGCACTGTCACGTCGATGGTCTCGCCGCCGCCCAGCACCTTGACCAGCCCGAAGTCGAGCACCTTCAGGTGGTCCCACATGCCGGGCCGGTTCGTCACCATCAGGTTGGCGGGCTTGATGTCGCGGTGGATGATGCCCATGCCGTGCGCTTCCGCCAGCGACCCGCAAGCCTGCTTGAGCAGGTGCACGACGCGCGCGGGCGGAACCGGGCCGGTGCTCGCGACCATGTCGAACAGCGTGATGCCGTCCACGTATTCCATCGCGTAGTAGAAGGCGCCGTCCGGGCTCGTGCCGTAGTCGTAGATCGCGACGGTGTTGTGGTGCGCCAGTTGCGCCGTGTTCTGCACCTCGCGTTCGAAGCGCACGCGCCGCTCGCCGTCCGCCATCTGCGGCGGCAGCAGCTTGATCGCGGTCGGCCGCTTGAGCATCGAATGCGACGCCAGGTAGACCTCGCCCATGCCGCCGGCCCCGATCTTGGCCCCCAGCGTGTACTGGCCCAACTGCTGCGCCGCGCTCACCTGCGCCCGCATGCGCTGCACCTTCAGGTTGTAGAACGCCGCCCCGACGGCCACGAATCCGAGCAGCACGAACAGCACCCACATGTTACGACGCAGGATGTTGATGGTCGCGTAGGCCTCCGCGACATCCGCCTCGATCGCGATCCCGAAGCCGTACTCCTTGAGCCAGGTCCACGCGCCCACGACCGGCACGCCGCGATAGTCGCTGTAGCCATCCACGTCCGACTCGATCACCAACCGCTCCGGCCTCTCCGCCAGCGCCAGCGCGGAGGCGGCCATCGTGGTCAGCGGACGCGCGCGCACTGGCCCCGTCGGCTCGAAACCCTCCAGCATGTTTCCACCCGGATTGCGCACCTGAATATTGAGAATCGAACGCTGCCCGTCGGCTAGCAGGCCGATGCGCCGCAGGTCCTCCTCGAAGCGGCTATAGGAGATGAGCTTGCCGTCGCCGTCGAACGCGTAGGTCTCGAACGACTTGCCGAGCTGCGCCGCTTCGAGCTGATTGGTGAACTCGCGCGGATCGATCTTGAACCCGACCCAGCTTCCGCTCGTTCCGATGCGCGCCATGACCGCGATCGCCAACTCGCCGTCGATCAGCATCGGATGCGTAACGACCGACGCTTCCTTGCTCACGAGGCCGGTCTGCAGTGACGCAAGCCGCCGCCCGAGGTTCTTCGTACGCTGCGAGGCGAGCAGCCGCCCGCTCGGCCCGATAATGCCCCAGCCCATGTAACCGTTCGACTCGACGATGTCCCGCACGCGGTCGGCGAATTCCTGCTGAAGCGGCGAGCCAGCCAACTGCTCCGAGTCGAGCTTGGCGAGTTGCGCGGCGATGCGGGCAATCGACTCGCGCGTCGCCATCGTTTCCGCGGTGCGCTGATGATGGTCGAGCCAGTCCTGCAACGCGCCGACGTTCTGCCGCAGGAACCCCTCCAGGTTGTCTTGCAACTCCTCTCGCGACGCCGTCTCCATCGATGAGCGCGTCCAGACCCCCGCGCCCCCCAACAACAGCGCGACGACGATGGGCAGCCACCACGAACGGCGGGACGAATGGAGCAGCGTCGTCGAACCGAGAGGCTTGGTGAGCTTGCCGATGCGACTGCGAGACGGAAACGAAACCATGGACGGAAATTGTACTGACTCGCCGGAGTTACACTTCGGGAATGAAGCCGGTCCACCTGCTTGTCGTCGTAGCCATGCTCGCAGTGGGCGCGTTGCTGATCTTCTCGCTTGAGTCGGAGAGGAGCCGGAACACCTCACGCAGCGGTGACGTCGTTGCGGAAAATGGGGATGGGCCGCGGGAAGGGGGCGGCGAGCGCGCGGTGGGCGAGAGCCAACGGCGGCCGCCTCAGCCCGAGGGCGAGGTCGGCGTCATGGTTCTCGTGCGTGCCGACGGCAAGCCGGTCGAGGGCGCGCGGGTAGTTCTTACCGGCCCGCGCATCTGGCGCGGCACGACCAATAAGAACGGCCTCGCCGACGCGGGCTGGCTTGCGCCGGGACGCTACGCGGTGCAGGCGAGCGACGGCGCGCGCGCGGCGGCGGAGGTGATCGAGCTGACAACCGAGGATCGCGAGATCACGCTTTCGCTGGCTGCCGCCATCGCGCTGCGGGGAACGGTGCGTGCGGCCGACGGCACGCCGGTGGCCGGCGCACGCATCGAGGCCGAACCGGCAAAAGAGCGCGGCTCCATTGACGGCAAGTGGCGCATCTCCTGGGCCAACGCCGGCTCGTATCCGCCGGTTTTCGCCGAAACGAAGAGCGACGAAACGGGTGCGTACGAACTGCTGCTGCCGGGCGCGGGCGAATACCAGCTGCGCGTGATGGCGACGGGCTTCGGCGGCGCGGGCGAGCGCGCCCGGCGCTACGACGAGCCAGTCTCGGGGCTCGACTTCTTCCTGCAACCGGGCGGCGCGGTGGACGGCATCGTCCTGGACGAAACCGAGCAGCCTCTCGCGGGTGCGCTCGTCTCGGTCAGCTCCAACGCGCGGCGCGGCGGCGGCATGATGAACTCGCTAACGCAGACCGACGCGGACGGCCGGTTCGCCATCACGGCGCCGCTCGGGGGATGGACCAACATGACCGTGCGCGCGCGTGGATACGCGGTGCGCCGCGTCGGCATCATTCGACCGCCCACCAGCGACCTGCGCGTCACGCTGCAGCGCGGACTTGTGCTGCGCGCGCGCTTCGTCCTCAAGGACTCCGGCGGACAGCCCGCGGGCGGCGTGGAAGTGATGCTCGCCACCGGCACCGGTTCGCTCACTGCCACCAGCGACGAGGACGGCCGGGTCGAGTTCCAGAACATCAGCGACGGATCTACCTCGCCCGGCGGACGCGCGCGGCGCAACATCACTGCGGGCGGCGGCGGATTCGCCCCGTTCCGGAAGTCGCTGGGACAGCAGCAGGCGATCGAAGGCGTCATCGACGCAGGCGAACTCGAGATTTCCCGCGGCGCCACCGTGCGCGGGCGGGTGACCAACGCCGCGACCGGCGAGGCGGTCGGCGGCGCCACGGTGCAGTACTTCTCGATGACGGCGATGCAGTTCACGATGATGCCGATCAGCACCACCCAGGCGGACGAGCAGGGGCGCTACGAGTTGACCGGCGTGCCCCAGGACACCGTGTACGTCTACGCGGCGCACGCGGACTATGCGTCGGCCATCAACCGACGCGAGCTGTTTATGCGGGCGCGCGACCCCAAGAACCGCCTGCTCGCGCCGGGGCAGATGCTGCTCGAGTACGACATCCAGATCACGCCGGGCGCCGTCATCCACGGCACGGTCGTCGATGGCGACGCAAAACCGGTTGCCGGTGCGCTCGTGTCCGGGCCGCCGAAGGCGGTCAATCCCGGAACGAGTGCAACCCCCAACGTGGTCAGCGATACAGACGGCCGATTCAGCCTGCCCGGTTACGCGACCGACAGCCGCATCCAGATCCGCGCGCACCACCGCGACCACGGCGCGTCCAAACCGCTCCTGTTCACGGTCGGCAGCGCGGAAGAGCCGACGCTTGAATTGGTTGCGCCGGCGCGCCTAGCGGGAGTGGTGCGCAACGAGGCGGGCGAACCCGTCGCGCATGTGCGCGTCGTCGCGAAAGAGGTCAAGCAATCCGGACGCGGCTGGGCGATGGAACTGGGCAGCGGCATCAGTGACGACCGGGGCCGCTACTTCATTCGCGGCGTAACGGCGGGCGAGCGGAAGATCCGCTTCGATCACGCCGAACACTCCGTGTTGGAGATCGACGTGACCGTTCCGGACGGCGCCAAGGAGATCGAGGTCGCCGATGCAACCCTCTCGAAGGGTGCCGGACTCTCCGGTCGCGTGACGGACGCCGAGAGCAACGCTCTCGCCGGCATCATGGTCTCGATCCGCTACGAGTACGAGAAGGGAGCGCAACGGCAACGCGGCGGAATCGAACGCACGATGCAAAGCGTTACCAGCGACGCCGAGGGCCGCTTCGCGATGTGGGGACTCAAGCAGGGCAACTTCCGCGTGACGGCGAGCGTTCCAGGAAGCTACTCGACTTCGGTCGTTGCGGCGTCGGGCAGCACGGACGTCACCGTCGTCGTCAAGCAGGGGGCGCGCGTGCGCGGACGCGTGATGTGCGATGGCGAACCGGTTGCCGGTGCGTGGATCCGCGCCTCGCAGTCCGGGGCCGGCCGCGCGCTCGGGCTCGCCTCGGCGACAAGCGCGAAGGACGGATCGTTCGAGCTGGGCCCGCTGCCTCCGGAAGATCCCTTCAAACTCTCCATCACCCACAATGAATACCGCAGCTACAAGAGCGAACGCGTGACCGCATCGGCCGTGCCCGCCGAGTTCGTGCTCGACGGCGGCCTCGCCGTAACGGGCAGCGTCGTGGATTCCGACGGCGCGCCGATCGCCAACGCCAGCGTGAGCCTCGCCGGCAGCGGCGGTTCGGCACAGGGCAGGTCCAAGTGGGCCAGCACCGACAAGCAGGGCAAGTTCAGGCTGGGTGGGCTCGACGAGGGGCGGTACACCGTTCGGGTCAACAACACGCCCAGCCAGCACGTTCGCGGCGATCCCATCGAGACGGAGGCAGGCGGCAGCCCGATCAAGTTCGTGCTCTCCAAGGGCGGCACCATCAAGGGCAAGCTCGTGCTGCCGAACTCCGAGGAATTGACAATGGCATTGGTGACCGCCATCGACGCCGACGGAAAAACCAAGGCGACGGCGTGGATCTGGGAGGGCCAAGGGCTCACCTTCACCCTCAATTCGCTCAAGCCCGGCAGCTACACGATCAAGGTCACCAAGGGCTGGGGCGAGAACGCCAAGCAGTTGGCCGAGGTGACCGGCATCGAGACCGGCGAAACGAAGCTCGAAATTCGCATCAGTGAATAGGCACAATATGCGGCGGGCAGGGGGCACGAAAGCGGGGGACTAACTCGTCAAACTGGGAGAATGGGTCGCAAGTGGATCGCGGTTTTCGCGCTCGTTGGCGCAATGGCCGGGGTCGGCTGGATGGCGCACTCTCTCTCGCAGGAGGAGACGGGGCGCTCGACTCGCCGGATGGGCGGCGCCACAGAAGCGAGCG
>CBDURV010000054.1:0-12259 GCA_965369495.1 uncultured bacterium | reverse complement strand
GCGCGTCGTGGGTCACCAGGATGTCGAGCGAATCGCGATCGAGTTGGGCGAGCCGCGCTTGTTCGACGGGTTGGATGTACTTGGACTTGCCCCGGTCGGCTTCGCCGGCAGGCGGTCCGACACGGCCGATGCCGAGAACTCGCGGACCACCGGTGACGAACGGCTCGCCCGTTTTCATCATCCACACACGCTCGTAGCAGTCGATCGGGTAGATGGGTCTGTCCGCTCTCGCTTCCAATGCGTCGAGGTAGTCCTGGTCCTCGTGATTACCGCGGACGCAGATCATGTTGCATTGCAGCTTGTCGAGCAGGGCTTCGACTCCGGGGCGCGGTTCGACAAAGTGATCGGCGAATCCCTGCTCCGTGGGGTCGTGCCGGGCGATGCGCTTCGTGGCTTTGTCGAGCCTGGTGATATCCGGAAAAACGCCGACATCGCCGCACTGCAGGATTAGATCGATCTGCTCGCCCGTCTCGCGCTGGTAGCGCTCCACGATCTTGAAAGCGAGCAGGATGCGACCGTGCAGATCGGCGAGAATCGCAATGTTCATTCGAGATACACGGAACCGTGTCGCTACTTGACCTTGTCGGTCATGTCCACGATGGGCTGCGTGCTCTTCGTGCTCAGGAAGCGGATCTTCTTCGCATCGAGGTCGAACTGCTTGAGCCGCACCATGCGGATGGTCTGGTCGTCGTACGTCTTGTAGTAGTAGCGCAGGCCCTGCGGATCGCGCGCGACGGTGATCTGCGTGTAGTCGGAATGCACGACCCCCTCGGCTTCCTCGCGCGCCACGCCGACGGGGATGTCGAAGTTGTTCAGGATGTGAAACACCTGCTCGATGCCCTTGCCGGCGGTCTTCGAGGGAATCGCGGTCGCGCTGTAGACCGCCGCCCGCACGAAGCGCGCGGGCGGAGTGAAGTCGCCGGGCAGACCCAGCATGCCGCTGCCCTGGCCGAGTCCCTTGAAGACGTTGTTGTCGATCTTGATCGGCGGAACGTTGCGCGGGCTGAGCGCGATGTAGTTGCGCAGGTTGGTCATGTGCCAATCGAACGAGGGCGAGTTCGTCATGACGCCGAGCGGATTGTCGTGAACGACCAGCTTGCCGCCGATCGGTTCGATGGCGATGCTTGCGCCGCTCTTGTCGTAGACCACGTAGTGGAACGGCGGGGCGACCGGCCCCCATGCCTTGATGACTGTGGGTGTGATCACGACGGTTCCGTCTTCGATCGCCTTGCGAACCTCGGCGGTCGTCGCGAAGCTTGCCAGGACCCAGTTGTTGAACTCCGCAGGAGAGAGCGCCCGGCTCCGGTTCTCGTCCGTGAGCGGCGTGTACTTGGCAACGGTCGGGAAGTAGAAGGCGCCGACGGAGAGTCCCTTCTCGTTCATCCCATCGAGGATGTTCGTGTCCGTGTACGTCGTGATACCGATCATCGCGTACCTGGTCGTGTACTTCATGCCCTCGCCGTCCGGGGTCTTCCCGACAAACGCAAAACCGCGCGGCGTCACGGCGATCGAGGTATCGACCTCGACGCCGAACTCGAGCGTGCGTCCGTGGACGAACGAGCCGTCCTTGGTGCGGAGCCTGATCCCGGTGCACGCGCGCGTGTCCGGTTGGGCCAGGATCAGCAGGGCGCAGGCGACGGCCGCCAAGCGAGCTGTGTTGGCGTGTTTCATGGCTTCATCCTTTCTTGGCAAGCAGGCCCATGCTGCTCGCCTCGGCCAAGACGCGGTTGAAGGCGCAGGCCCCGCAGGCGCTCCGGCAGACAGGATGTTGTCCGCCGACGGGAAAGAGGCACCCCGGCTGGAGCATGCCGGTTCGAGTGTCCGGGCGACGATCGACGACCCGGTTTTGCACGGGGAATACGCGACCCTCGAAGACTGTTCCCCAAATCGGCACGTCTTTCAGCTTGAGCGGATCGATGGCAAGCGGATCCTGTTCGAGAATCGTAAAGGTCGCCATCTTCCCGGGTGCGATGCTGCCGAGTTCGTTCTCGCGGCGCCAAGAGTACGCCGCCTGGATCGTGACCGCCTCGAGTGCGTGCTGAATGGAAATGCGCTGCTCAGGTCCGGCGACGCGACCCGACGCCGTGATTCGGTTGGCTCCGCACCACGCGAGAAAGAGCGGGTCGGACGGCGCCATCGGAAGGTCCGAATGGAGTGAATACGGAATGCGGTGCTTGATGACCGAGCCGCTGCGCACCATGGCGTCGGCCCGCTTCGGCCCGAGTCCGATCTTGCCGTACTTGTCGGAAAAGCCGGTGACGTAGTACGGATTGGCGCTGACGAGCGCGCCCAGGCGGGCGATGCGGCCCACCTGCTCCTCGGTCGAGTTGGCAAAGTGCACGACAATGCAGCGGTGGTCGTAGCGTGGCTTCTCGCGCATGCAGAGTTCGAGTGCGTTGAGCAGCACCTCGAGGCCGAGGTCGCCGTTGACGTGTGTGTGGATCTGGTACCCGGCGTTCCAGTAGAGTCGGCAAGCGGCGAGTAGTTCGGCGGGCGGGGCGATCCACTCGCCCTTGTGGCCGTCGAGGTAGCCGTCCTTCATCTGCATGAGCTGCGAGATGATGGCGCCGTCGCAGAACAGCTTGATCTGGTCCTTGAAGAAGGAGACCTTGCCTGCGGGTGCCGTGGCGACGACCCGCTCGGTTTCCTGAACCGCTCCCTTTTCGCCGTGCTTCTCGAAGATCGTCCGGCCGTCGGGGATGAAGTAGGTGTTGAACGGAACATCGTCGGCGCCGAGCACCTTTTGATAGATGCGAAACACATTGGGCGTGATGATGGCGCCCGGTTCGCAGATGGCAGTGACCCCGCGGCTGTGCAGCGCTTCGACCATCTGCTCGAGGCCGAAGGTCAGACGCTCCTCGGTCGCCATCGCCTTGAGCACGGGGCCGATGATCAGCAAGAGCCCCTTCTCGTAGAAGTGGCCCTTTTCAAAGCTCGCCTGCTCGCTCGATTGGCCGTGGCCCTGGATCGACTCCGCCGTGATCCCGAACCGTTTGAGGGCCGGCGTGTTGAGGTAGAACTCATGGCAGGAGCGATGCCAGACGACGATGGGCCGCGAGGCGCTGATCGCGTCGAGCGCTTTGCGGTTGAGCGGCCCGTGCCAGAACTGGTGGTAGCCCCAGGAAAAGAGGATCTCATCGGCGTCCTTGAGCTTCGACTCCGCCGCTTTCAGACGCGCGCGGTACTCATCCTTGTCCGTAGCTTTCCGGTAGGTGACACGAGGCAGGATCCAGTCCTCGGGCGCGATAACTTCAACCGCCAGGGTCAGCCCGCCCAGGATTGGATGCAGGTGCTGCTCGATCAATCCGGTGATGATCACCTTGTCGGCGAACTGCTCATCCATGCGATGGGGCCGGTCGCCGAGAGCCGCTTTCACGTCGTCGAGCGATCCCACGGCGAGAATTCGTTTTCCGGCGACAGCCACCGCGGTGGCGCGCGGATTGGTCGGCTCCATCGTGATGATCGTGCGCGCGATGTAGATCGTGGCCGGGGCGTGCGAGCCGCGCTTTCCGATCTGCGGATTCACGATCTTGCTCAGGTCGCCTTGACCGATTGCGACCGGTGCAAAAAGAAGGACGGTACAGAGGAAGCAGGCTGTCCGGATCATCGAGAGACTCCTTTTCGTGTGACCGTAGAGATACCGGTCCGAGACCGATCGTCCAACGTTCGTGCGCCGAACTTTCTCAAGAACACCCGGTTCCGTAGTTGCTGGTGCAGGTCTGCGAAAACCGCAATGTTCATTGCGGGCGCTACTGCTTGAGTTCGGTATCCGGGTAGTAGTGCAGCCAGACGGCCCAGAGTACGCCGTTGAAGATGAATGCGCGGTTGAGCTGGCCGTGCTCGGGCGTTCGGCCGAATGCGTCCACCTTCGACACCTCGATCTCCACTCCGTCCTTCATCCGGTCAAAGGCGACGAACATGTCGTGTTCCGGAATGTGCGCGATGACAAGGCTCTTGTCGCCGACCCGCACGTTCGTGAGGCCGGCCTTGCGCAGGTAGTCGCGCGTGTAGGCGACCGACTCGCCGTCGCTCTCGATCCCGATGACCTGTGCCTTGGGCGGCAGGCGCGTGTCGTCGGTCGCCACACTCTTGAACATGTACTCATCGCCACCGTGCGCATCCTCGATCGGCTGCGCGAAGTCGAGGAAGATCTCGATCGGGTTGTCGAACTCGTTGAAGAGGACCGTGCCGCCGGGATAGAGCGTCTGGAACGCTTTCCAGCTCATTTCGAGAACCGGCAGCGGCTCCAGCCGGCGCTTCGAGAACTCCGCGGTGCTGTTGATCTGCTGAATGATCTCGCCGCCGTTCGTGTCCCAGAGCAACAGGTTGTTGTTCGTCTGCGCCAGCACCCTGAGGTTCATCGACTCACCGTCGAGTTCCTCGTGGTAAGCGATGGGAAGGTTGCTCAGGACACAGTAGGTGAGCACGACTCGTTCCTCGCCGAACTCGGCCCCGAAGACATGCGGCTGCCAGATATAGCGCTGCGGGTACGCGCGAGCCACGCCGTTCCGATCGACGACGTAGACGGTGTCGTCATCGGCCAAGTACCCCTCGGCTTCCTCGATGGTCTTGTAGACCGCGTCGTGCTGTTGCGTGGGGAACATCAAGTACGGCGCCGCATACTTCGTCGAGACGAAGCACCCCAGCAGGAATACGCCGAAGACGACCAGCCAGCGTCGGCGCAGGATTTTCTCGCGGCGGTTGAGCAGGGCCGCGAACACGAAGAGCAGCGTGGCGCCGATCATGTAGGCCACGTTCGCCTGGAAGTAGGAGACGATGACCGACTTCTGAATCGAGAACAGCTGCCCGAGGTCGGTCATCACGAAGACCCCGACCAGCGCGAGCAGAGCGGATGCGAGCAGCAGTGAGGCGAAGAGGACCCGTGACCTGGCCATGGCCCCGATTCTACGGATGCGGTTCACATCACGACAGCAGCCGGAGCAATTCGACGTGCAGCCAGACCTTTTCGCGGCCATCCTCGTGTTCCTCGAGGATGCCGATCTTGGTGAGCGCCTTGAGGTAGCGCGATGCCGCCTGCCGTTTGGCGATTCCGGAGTCCACGATGTCGGCGATGCGGCAGTAGGGTTGGAGGAAGATCGCATCGACCAGTTCGCGGCTGTAGATCTTGGGCAACGCCGTTCGCACGTGCGTAATCGTTGCGTCGATGAGCGCACGCATCGCCTCGATCTTGGTGAGCGTCCAGAGGGCGGTTTCTTCGACTCCCCGCAGGATGAAGAGGATCCACGGCTCCCAAGCCGAGTGGCTCGTGACCTCGAGCAGCATCCGGTAGTACTCCTGCTTGTGCTGGATGATGTACCGGCTGAGGTAGAGGATCGGCGCGCGAAGCAGACCGTGCTCGACCACGACGAGCGAGTTGAGGACTCGCCCGGTGCGCCCGTTGCCGTCATGGAACGGGTGGATCGCCTCGAACTGGTAGTGGGCGACCGCCATGCGGACCAGCGGTTCGAGGTCGCCCTTGGTGTTGATGAACTGCTCCCAGTTGGCGAGCAGCGCCTGGATGGCCGATGCGGTCGCGGGCGGCGTGTAGATGATTTCCGACGTGGCGGTGTTGGCGATCATCACGCCCCCGCCGGAACGGACATCGATTTCCGTTCCCTTGATGCGGCTGCAGATCGACTTGGCCAAGTCGGCTCCGAGCGGCAGTTCGCGGAGGGCGCCGAACGCTTCCATGAGCGCGTGCCGGTAGCGGAGCGCCTCGCGTGTCGCGGGATCGGGCGCGGCCGCGGTCTGGAGGTAGCGGAAGAGTCGATCGGTCGTCGTGACGATGTTCTCGATTTCCGAACTGGCTTGCGCCTCGAGCAGCGGCAGCGTGCTGATCAGGATGGCCGGATTCGGGATGAGTTCGGCGGCCCGGTCCAGCGCCGAGAGCGCCGCCGCGGACCGGATGCACTGCTTCAGGATCAACTTCGTTTCCAAGTCAACCATCGGCGGCAGGAGCGGCAGCGAGTTGTAGGGCGAAGCGGGATTCCACGGGCGGTCCGCGGATATGTCTTCAAAATGCGATTCTTGCGACATGTCTGGAGAATATGTCGCCGACGGCGACCGGTCAAAGCGACGTGTCGCTAAAATCGCGTTCTGGCGACACGTTTTGAGCCGATGTCGTCGAAATGGACGGGGTTTCGTCTCAAAGTGAGACAGCCGACGTTCTGGCGGGGGAAGCTAGGCCATGCACCCGGGCCGCGACGGGTCCACTGACCCACGTCGGCATCGCCTCCGGCGCGGTGCGAATCTCGTTGATCGACCCGACGTCGGAGTGGGCGTCGTTGTGCTTGGCGAAATCCGGATCGAGATGCCGAATGCCAAGACCGTCGAAGCAGCGGCCGTGGCGGCGCGGCGTGTGGCGCAAGCGCTCAACGAGCGCGCGTTCTACGACCGCGTCGATTGGTGAGTCTCGGGACGCGCGAAGAGACTTCGGAAACCGGACCGTCGGAGTCTTGAATCAACGTCGTTCCATGAGGATGCGAACGTTGCATACATACCTTTGAGGCAGGCGCGCGCAGGACGATAATCCGGTTGGAGGTTCTGCATGACCACTGATCAGCAAGACCCTGTGCGCGCGTTTGTTCTGGTTCCGAAACGAGATCTGGGTCACGCCATCGCTCGCAAGTTGCGCGAGGATCCGGCCATCCAGGTCATCGGTGTCTCGACCGATTCGGATGAGGACGCTTACCGCATCTACGACGCCGACCCCGACGTGATCGTCGCCGATTTTGAAGCGGGAGGCTTGGACTTCCTGTTCACGGATCGTCTTCCGCCCGGCGACCACCGCGTCGTCTTTTTCGCTCCCCGTTCCGAAGCGGGTTGCGATGCCTGCTACGAAGCACTGGTGCACGGCGCACAGGGAATCATGTGCAGGCCCACCTCTCCGGAAGCGGTCGCCGACTGCGGCGAACTCATCGACTCGGTTCGCGAAGGAACCCCGATGCGCCCCGTGGACTGCCCCGCCGTCAAGCGCTTGAAGGACGAAGAGGACTAACCCGGACGGCGCAGACCTTGGTTTCGGGGATCTTCGCGACGGGATCGTAGGCGGCGTTGGTGAGCACGTTGGTCGGCGCCTCATGGAAGTGGAACGTCATGCTGATGGTGCCCGGGGGCGAGACATCGGTCACCAGCGCGCGCGCCGTCACCTCGCCGCGCCGCGATGTCACGCGGACGTGATCGCCACTGGCGATACTCAACGCCACCGCATCGCGCGGATGGATCTCCACCAGCTCCTCACTGCGTAGCTTCTCGAGGCCCGGCACGCGGCGAGTCATCGTGGACGTGTGGTAGTGGTAGAGACTGCGCTCGGTCGTGAGCACCAGCGGGTATTCGGCGTCGGGTTCCTCATCGGGCGGTCGGTACTGCAGCGGGAAGAAGCGACCGCGTCCGCTCGGCCTCGGGAACTTCTCCGCGTGGAGAAAGCGCGTCCCCGGATGGGAGGCGTCGGGACACGGCCACTGCAGGCCGATGTCCTCGATCCTCTCGTGCGTAATTCCTCCGTAGCTGGGCGTGAGTGACGCGATCTCGTTCATCACGTCGCTGGCGCTCTCGAACTCGAATCCTTCGGCGCCCATGCGCTTGGCGATCGCGCAGGTGATCCAACCATCGGTACGGCAGTCGCCTACCGGCTCAATCGCCTTGCGCACTCGCTGCACGCGACGCTCCGTGTTCGTAAACGTCCCGTCCTTCTCGGCGAAGCTCGCCGCCGGCAACACCACGTCCGCGTACTCCGCCGACTCCGTCAGGAAGATGTCCTGCACCACGAGGAAGTCGACCTTCGCCATCGCGTCTCGCGCATGCGTCGCATCGGCTTCGCTCAGCGCCGGGTTCTCTCCCACGAGGTAGATCGACTTGATCGGTCCGGCCGTAACACCGCGCAGGATTTCCAGGTGGGTCAGGCCCGGCGCGGGATCGAGCTTCGCCCCCCAAGCCCCCTCAAACTTCGCCTGCACCTCGGGGACATCCACCTTCTGGTAGCCGGGATACACGTTGGGCAGCGCGCCCATGTCGCACGCGCCCTGCACGTTGCTCTGCCCTCGCAACGGATTCACGCCGCCGGAAGCGACGCCCACGTTGCCGGTCAGTAGCGCCAGGTTGCTCGTCGCCAGCACGTTGTCGGTGCCGTGCGTGTGCTGGGTGATGCCCATGGCGTAGAGGATGCTCGCGGGCGAGTTCTCGGCGTACATGCGCGCCGCCTCGGCGATCTGCGCCGCCGGCACGCCCGTCTTCTCCTCGACCAGCGCCTCATCGAACTGCGCCAGCGACTGCTTGAACTCCTCGAAGTTTTCGCAGCGCGCCGCGATGAATTCCGGATCGTGAAGCCCCTCGTCCACGATCACGCGCATCATGCCCATGAGCAGCGCCACGTCGCTTCCCGCGCGGTTGCTGATGTAGAGGTCCGCGTGGCGGGCGAGTTCGATCTCCCGCGGGTTGATTACGATCAGCTTGCCGCCCTGACGGATCGAGCGCATGATCTGCAGCGCGACGATGGGATGCGCGGCCGTGGTGTTGGTGCCGATGGCGAGCGTGCAGGCGGCATCGCCGAGATCCTCGGTCGTGCTTGTCATGGCCCCGCTGCCGAAGCTCTGCACCAGGCCCGCCACCGTCGGCGAATGACACAGTCGCGCGCAGTGATCCACGTTGTTGGTGCCCATGACGGCGCGCGAGAACTTCTGAATCAGGTAGTTCTCCTCGTTGGTGAGCTTCGCCGAGGCGATGGCCGCGAACGCAGCGCCGCGACTGGCGGAGAACCGCTCGGCAATCAGATCGAGCGCTTCGTCCCAGGTCGCCGTCTCCAGCTTGCCGTTGCGCCGGATGAGCGGGGTCGTCAGTCGATCCGGGGAGTTCACGAAGCCGAAGCCGTAGCGGCCCTTCACGCACAGGCGACCTTCGTTGGACGGGTTGTCGCGATCGCCGCGCGCCGACACGATGCGGTTGTCGGTCACGCCCAGGTGAATCCCGCAACCGCATCCGCAATAGGTGCAGGTCGTAATGACCTCGCGTTCGGGTACTTCGTGATGGGAGGGTGCCAGGGAACCCGTCGGACAGCGCACAACGCACTCGCCGCACGAGACGCAGTCCGAGTCGATCCACTGCGCGCCCGGTGCACTGCCGATCGTCGTGTAGACGCCGCGGTTCACGAAATCGATGGCCTTGACGCCGACGATCTCGTCGCAGGTGCGCACGCAGATTCCGCAGAGCACGCAGATGTTCGGATCGAACGTGAAAAACGGGTTGGACGTGTCGACGTCGAAGGTCTGATCCGGCCGCCGCAGGCGCTTGAGTCGCGTCTCGTCTACGCCGACGAATCGCGCGATCTTCTGCAGTTCGCACGCGTCGCCTTCGTCGCAATCCACCGATGCACCGTGATGGTTGACCAGCAGCAGTTCGACCGCACCGAGGCGCGTCTCCTTTACCGCATCCGTGTCCGTGCGGAACGCGTCGCCTTCTTTGACTGGCGTGTTGCAGGCCGTTACCAGGCGACCGTCCACCTCCACCATGCAGAGGCGGCAGACGCCGGCGGGCTCGAGATCCGGATCGTGGCAGAGATGCGGAACAAAGACGCCGTGCTCCAGCGCCGCCTCCAGCATGGTCGACGACGGATCTACCGCGACGGTCGCGCCGTCGATGGAGACTTCAATCTTCTGGGTCACGGCTCCACGTCCACTGCGTTCACGGTTTTAATCGCATCGAACGTGCAGGAGTTGCTGCACACGCCGCAGGTGGTGCATACCGCCTGGTCGATTTCGTGGAACTGCTTGCGCGACCCGGCGATGCCATCTACCGGGCAAAGCTGGGCGCATACCGTGCATCCGGTGCACTTCTCGTCGTCGATCAGGTAGACGATGAACTCGCGGCAAGAGAGCGCCGGACACCTCTGTGTTTCCACGTGCGCCACGTACTCGTCGCGGAAGTAACGCAGCGTGGACAACACCGGATTCGGTGCGGTCGTGCCGAGCCCGCACAGTGAACCGCGCTTGACGTTTTTGCCCACGTCTTCGAGTAGCTCGATGTCCGCCGCGGTGCCCTTGCCCTGCGTGATGTCTTCCAGGATGCGCAGCAGTTGCCAGGTGCCCAGCCGGCATGGCCCGCACTTGCCGCATGACTCGTCCACCGCGAAGTCCAGGAAGTAGCGGGCGAAATCAACCATGCAGGTGCGCTCGTCCATCACGACGATGCCGCCCGACCCCATGATCGTGCCCGCTTCCTGGAGCGACTCGTAGTCCACCGGGATGTCGAGCTTGTCTTCGGGGAGACAGCCGCCGGAGGGGCCACCGGTCTGGACCGCCTTGAACTTGTGGTCGCCCGAAACGCCGCCGCCGATGTCGAAGATCATCTGGCGCAACGTCGTTCCCAACGGCACCTCGATCAGTCCCGGCCGCTTCACGTTTCCGACCAGCGCGAAGGTCTTCGTGCCCTTGCTCTTCTCCGTTCCGTGCTCGGCATACCAGGTGGCGCCGTTCTGGAATATCAGCCCGACCGAGGCGAGCGTCTCGACGTTGTTGATGACGGTGGGGCAGCCCCAGAGTCCGCTCACCGCGGGGAAGGGGGGGCGTGGCCGCGGCATTACGCGGCGCCCGTGGAGGGATGCGATCAACCCGGTCTCTTCACCGCACACCAAAGCGCCCCCGCCTTCCATCACGCGGATGCGGAAGGGACGCCCGGCGCCGAGCGCGTCGGGACCGAGCAGGCCCGCCTCTTCGGCTTGGTCGATGGCGACCGCGAGTCGTCCCAGGGCCAGCGGGTACTCGGCGCGGCAATAGATGAACCCATCGGCGGCGCCGATGGCGAGGCCGGCGATGATCATCCCTTCCAGCAACGCGTGCGGATCGCCTTCGAGCAGCGAGCGATTCATGAACGCGCCCGGGTCGCCTTCGTCGGCGTTGCAGATGATGTACTTGGTGTCGCCGGGGGCGTCGATGCAGAACTGCCACTTGCGCGACACCGGGAATCCCGCACCGCCGCGACCCCGCAGCCCCGACCGATCGAGTTCCTCGATCATCGCCCCGCGATCGAGCTTGAGCGCCCGTTGCAGCCCGCTGTACGCACCGCGCGCGAGACCGTGATTGATGTTGCCCGGATCGATGACGCCGCAGTTGCGAAGAATGCGCCGTACCTGGCCCTTCATCATGGGCGTGGCCATCAGATCCGGGATGCCGGGGATCTGCGTGGAGCCCATCGTGGCCAGTGCGTGCTTTTTCGGTAGCTCGCCGCCCGCGATGTACGTGGCGATCTTGCGGGCCGCCCGCTTGTCGACCGACTCGAAACAGACCGTGGCCTGCCCCGGCATGTGCACGGTTACGAGCGGTTCGGCGTAGCAGGGACCGAGGCAACCGACTTCGATGAAGTGGCATCCAGGAGCTTCTTCGCGAAGCACCGCGAGCGTTTCCAGCGCGCCGGCGGAGCGGCCGCAGGTCGCCGTGCCGACGGTCACGAGCGGAGTGTCGCCGGACGTGAGGCGCTCCCACTCTTCCCGCGCTTGCTCGTATCGCGCCGTCATTTGGATGCGCTCTTTCGTGCCTTTCCGAACTGCTTGCGTACCTTTTTCGGCGTGAGCTTCGCCGACACCTCGTCGTTGACGCTAATGCAGGGCGCGAGCCCGCAGCATCCTATGCAGGCCACCGTTTCGAGGGAGTACTCCAAGTCTTCGGTGGTCTGCCCTTCCTGGATTCCCAGGTCGCGCTCCAGTTCCTCCAGGATCATGCGTGCGCCGCTGACATGGCAAGCGGTGCCGCGACAGACCGCGACGCGCTGTCGGCCGACGGGGTTGAAGCGGAACTGGGAGTAGAAGGAAGCGACGCCGTAGACGCGACTGCGCGGTACGCGGGCGTGTCGCGCGACCGTTCCGAGCACTTCCGGCGGCAGGTATCCGAGGTGTTGCTGCACCGCCTGCAGCAGGGAAATGAGCGCCTCCGGCCTTCTCTCGAAGGTTTCCAGTACGGGACCCAAGTTCGTTGATGCCATGTCGCAGTGTCGTGTGCGAGACGGATTCTACCGGCTCACCAACGCGCGCACTAACTCACGTAGTGCGCCGAATAGGGGACGAGTTGGGGACGGATTTCTATGGGGCGGTGACAGTGCGTTCCGCTTCAGGCGTCTACGCGAAACGCCGAAGTTTCATGCACAGCATTAACTCCACGACCGCCGGACCTCCGCCTCGGGTCAAGGTCGATCTAGCCCGCATAATTCATGAGGCGCGGCTTCTGGCCGGACCAGATCGCCGAGCTGTGTTTCCCGAGTTTGGCATCGTTCGCCC
>CBDURV010000053.1:0-12341 GCA_965369495.1 uncultured bacterium | reverse complement strand
CGGCGCAGGCCGTTACCGACAGTGGTGCCAAAGCCGCGCTCAAAGGGCTCGGCTACAAAACGTCCGTAGGTCCCGGTCGTCTCTTCCGCGACGACACGGGTGGGGAGCTCTAGGTTCCGCCAGCGAATGCGCATTTCGGTTCTATTCCTCCGCAAAACTGGCTCCGCCCCAATCCCGGGCGCGAACCAGACTTTGTGGTTCGGTTAACGCGAGCAGTACTCGACGACCAGGTTCTCGTTGACCGCGAGGGAGACATCCTCACGGGTCGGCATCCCGACGACCTTGGCCGTGGGCGGTTCTTCGCTACGCTCCAGCCAGCCCGGCGTGCGGCCCTGGAGGCCGACGTCGATGCTGCGCTTGGCGAGCTTCTGGCTACGCTCCCGCTTGTGGACCGCAATCGTGTCGCCCACCTGCATGATGTAGCTGGGGACAGTCATTTTCCGGCCATTCACGAGAATGTGGCCATGCGCCACCATCTGGCGCGCGCCGTACATCGTGGGGGCGAAGCCGCAAGTTGCGACGACGCTCATCAGCCGCCGCTCCATAAGCTGGAGCAGGTTCTGACCGGTGTTGCCCTGCATGCGCTTGGCAACCTCGAACATACGGCGGAACTGCTTGTCCGACAGGACGTAGGCGCGCTTGACCTTCTGGGTCTCACGCAGCTTCAGGCCGTATTCCGAGATCTTGATCCGCCGGTAAACGTGCTGTCCGGGCGGATATTCGCGACGCTGGAGCCCCGACTTCTGCGTGAAGGCGTGGGCACCCTTGATGTAAAGCGAGACGCCTTCTCGGCGGCAGAGCTTCCAGAACGAATTGTAGTTACGAGCCATGTAATCCTCGCGGCGAAGCGAAGCCGATCAATTTAACCCAAAAAGCGTGCCAAGCCAGTTTCGTTAGACGCGACGCCGCTTGCGAGGGCGGCATCCGTTGTGCGGAAGGGGCGTGACATCCTCGATCGTGCGGACCTTCAGGCCGCGCGCCTGGAGCGAGCGAATCGCCGACTCCCGGCCGGCGCCCGGGCCCTTGACGCGAACGTCGATTTCCTTGACGCCCATCTTGATCGCGGCGTCGGCGCAGCGCTCGGCGGCGCGCTGGGCCGCGAAAGGCGTGCTCTTGCGGGAGCCCTTGAATCCGATCGTGCCGGACGAGCCCCAGCAGATCACGTCGCCGTTGGGATCGGTGACGGTGATGATGGTGTTGTTGAACGAGGCCTGGATGTGCGCAATCGCCTTGGGGACGTTGCGTTTGACCTTCTTCTTTTTTGCGGTGGCCATAGTGTAATTCCTGTCTCGGGCCTACTTGCCCTTGACGCCCTTCTTGCCGGCCACCGTCTTGCGCGGTCCCTTGCGGGTGCGCGCGTTCGTGCGGGTTCGTTGCCCGCGGCAGGGAAGCCCGCGACGATGGCGGATGCCCCTGTAGCAGGAGATGTCCTTGAGGCGCTGAACGTTGGTGTTTACCTGACGCTTCAGCTGACCCTCGACGGTGTGGTTCTTCTGAATTTCACCGGCGATGCGCGCGACCTCGTCTTCATTGAGGTCCTTCGCACGACGCACCGCGTCGATCGAACACGCCTCAAGAATGAGGCGGGACTGCACCCGGCCAATCCCGTGGATGTAGGTCAACGAGATCCATACGGGCTTCTCGTTCGGGATGTCGACACCAACAATACGCGGCATGTCTCAGTTACCCCTGGCGCTGCTTGTGGCGCTTGTTCGTGCAGATCACACGCACGACGCCCTTGCGCCGGATGATCTTGCAGTTCTCACACATTCGTTTCACGGACGCGCGGACTTTCATGTCCTGTCTCCACTCTGATGGCCGTTCGGAAGGTGATTCTGCCTGTTACCGGCAATTCCGGCGTTCAATTTGCCGGACCTGGAGGAATCGGCCTCTGACGACCCGGTCTTGCCAACGATGCGTCCCTTGGACGGATCGAGAGGCGAAAGCTCAATGACGACACCCTCGCCCGGCAGTACACGCACGACCTTCATGCGCATATCGCCGCCGACGTGGCAAACGACTTCGCGACCGTCCGCCGTCCGGCACAAGTACCGGGCGTTCGGAAGCGAATCGAGAACGATACCCTGCAGGTCCAGAGCTTGACCCCTTCGATCACTACTCATCGGTAGTCCTCGTCCGAAGGCAGGGTCAATATCTCGATCCCGTCCTCCAGGAAGGCGATGGAGTGCTCGAAGTGCGCCGAGAGGCCGCCGTCGGTGGTCAACACCGTCCAGCGGTCGTTCGCGACGCGCGTGCGTGCCTTCCCGATGCAGAGCATCGGCTCGATGGCGATCACCAGGCCCGCCTCCAGCGTCACGTCGTTACGCAGGAGGTTCTCGTCCACGAAGTTCGGAACCTGCGGCTCCTCGTGCATCTCGCGGCCCACGCCGTGGCCGGCGTAGTCCTTGACGAGCGAGTAGCCGCCGCCCTCCGCGACCTGCTGGATGGCGCCGGCGATTTCGCTCAGCTTGCCACTCGTGCGGGCCGCGGCGATACCGGCGTCGAGCGACCCCTTGGTCGTCTCGAGCAGACGGCGCGCGTCGGCGGATACCTCCCCCACCGCGAAGGTGCGGGCGGTGTCGCCGACGAACCCCTTGAAGCGCGCGCCCACGTCGATCGAGATGACGTCGCCCTCGCGCAGTTCCCGGTCGCCGGGAATGCCGTGGACGATCTCGTCGTTGACGGAAGCGCAGATGCTGGCCGGGAAGCCGTGGTAGCCCTTGAAGACGGGCGTGGCGCCGCGCTCGCGCAGGATCGCCTCGACACCCGCGTCAAGCTCGCCGGTCGTGCGACCGGGGACCGCGTTGCAACCCGCCCACGAGAGCGCGTCGGCAGCGATCTGCCCCGCCTGGCGAAGCAGGTCGATCTCGCGCGCCGTCTTGAGGACCATCACTTGACCCCACCTCCGGCGGAAGAACTCAGGCCCTCAAGCGCGGCGTTGACCGCGTCACGCACGCTGTCGATGTCGGTCGTCCCGTCGATGCGGCGCAGCAGGCCGGCCGCTTCGTAATGGTCGACCAGCGGCGCCGTGTGCTGCTGATAGACGCGCAGGCGCTCGCGCGCCACCTCTTCGGTGTCGTCCACGCGCGCCTGTCCGGCGGCCGCGGAAGCTTCCGCTCGTCCGCGGATGCGCTCGATCAGCACTTCGTCCGGCACGTCGAGATAGATGACCGCCTCGATCGGCGTACCGCGCGCGACGAGCATGCCGTCGAGCGCGGTGACCTGCGTCAGGTTGCGCGGATAGCCGTCGAGCACGAAGCCCGAACGCGCGTCCTCTTCCTTGAGGCGCTCGTCCACCAGCGCATCGACCACGTCGTCCGGCACAAGCTGCCCCTGGTCCATGAACGACTTCGCCTTGAGCCCCGTCGGCGTACCGCGCGCGATCGCGCGGCGGAACATGTCGCCGGTGGAAAGGTGCAGCAGCGAGTGCGACTCCGCGAGGAGTATCGCCTGCGTGCCCTTGCCGGCGCCCGGGGGACCCAAGAAGACGAGACGCATTCTTAGCGGCCCTTACGCCCCTTCGAGCTACTGCCGCCCATGAAGCCCTCGTAGTTGCGCATCACGAGGAACGAGTTGAGCTTGTCGACCAGGTCGAGCGCGACCGACACCACGATCAGGATCGTCGTGCCGCCGAGATAGACGGTCAGGCCGAGCGGCAACTCCATCGTGTCCGCGATCACCACCGGCAGCACCGCGACGAGCGCGAGGAAAAACGCGCCGGCCAACGTGATGCGGTTCATGATCTTCTCGAGGTACTCGGCGGTCGGACGGCCCGGGCGAATACCCGGAATGAACGAACCGCTCTCCTTCATGTTCTTGCTCATCTCGACCGGGTTGAACATGAGCGCAACCCAGAAGAAGGAGAAGAAGAACGTCAGGCCGATGTAGGCCATCGACCAGAGGTACTTGCCGTAGCGCATCGCCTCCGCGAGCCCGTCGAGGCCGAGAGCCTTGAAGAGGATGGGCGGGAAGGCGAGCAGCGCCGACGCGAAGATGACCGGCATGACGCCCGCCATGTTGACGCGAATCGGCATGTAGTGACGCTGGCCGCCGTAGACACGCCGACCACGCGTGAGTTTCGCGTATTGCACCGGGATCTTGCGCTGCCCCTTCGTCATGAAGACGACCCCGAGGGTCACCAGCACGAACAGGACCATCAGCAGGACGGCGCGGGCGGTGCCGAGATTGGCCGAGAAGACGCTCTGCGGCAGACGGGCGATGATGCCCGCCATGATCAGGATCGAGATGCCGTTGCCGACACCGTGCTCCGTGATCTGTTCGCCGATCCACATCAGCAGCACGCTTCCGGTCGTGAGCGCGATGACGGCCCAGAAGGCCCACATGGTGCTCGGCGGCTGCGCGAAGGTGAGGTATGCCCCATTCAGCGCGTCGATCGGCTTCGTGTACGGCTGCACGATGAAGATCGCCTGCACGATGCAGATCGGGACCGTGGCGTAACGCGTCCACTGTCCGATCTTGCGTTGGCCGGCGCTGCCCTCCTTCGACACCTTCTCCAGCGCCGGAATGACCTTCACCAGCAGCGAGAAGATAATGCTCGCGCTGATGTAGGGCATGATGCCCAGGCTGAAGACGGCCGCGTTCTGGAGACCGCCGCCGCTAATGATGTTGAGGAAGTCGAGCAGGGTGTTGTCACCGCCGCCCGCCGCCATCAGTTTCTTGATCGCCGCCGGGTCGATACCGGGGAGCGGAATATTCCACCCCACGCGATAGACCATCAGAAGGCCGATCGTGATCAGGATCCGCTTCCGCAGCTCGGGGATCTGGAAGAGATGCGCGAAGTGCTGGAACATCGGCTAGCGGTTCTCCGACACCTCGCCGCCGGCCGCCTCGATCTTCTGGCGGGCGGACCCGCTGAATTGATCGGCTTTGACCGTCAGCTTCTTGGTGAGCTCGCCGCTGCCGAGGATCTTGATCGGACCCTTCTTGGCGTTGACGAGACGTGCCGCGCGAATCGAATCCGCATCGACCGTCGCGCCGTCCTCGAAGGCAGCGTCAAGCTGACCCACGTTCACGATCGCGAAGACCTTGCGGAAGATGGAGTTGTTGAAACCGCGCTTGGGAAGGCGACGGTAGAGGGGCATCTGGCCACCCTCGAACCCGAGCGGCGTGCCGCCACCCGAGCGCGACTGCTGACCCTTATGGCCGCGACCGCATGTCTTGCCGCTGCCGGAGCCGGGGCCACGCCCCACCCGCTTGCGCTTCTTGCGCGGAATATATGCCGCGCGAACGTCTGCAAGGTTCATGAGAGTTTCACCCCCCTCAGCTTTTCGACCTGCTTCTTGGTGCGGAGCTGCGCGAGACCGTCGAAGGTCGCCTTCACCAGGTTGACCGGGTTGGTGGACCCGTAGCACTTGGTGAGGACATCGCGAATCCCGGCGGACTCGAGCACGGCGCGCACCGCGTGGCCGGCGATGACGCCGGTTCCGGGAGCGGCCGGAATGAGAATGACCTTGGAGGCGCAGAACCGGCCGATGACCTCGTGCGGGATGGTCGTGCCGACCATCGGAACGCGAACGAGATTCTTGCGGCCGTCCTTGACGCCCTTCTCCACGGCGTTCGGGACCATCTTGGCCTTGCCGAAGCCGAGGCCGACGACGCCCGCCTGGTCGCCCACGGTCAGCAGCGCGCTGAACGAGAAACGACGACCGCCCTTTACGACGGCGGCGCAACGGTTGATTTTCACGACGGTCTCGGTCAGCGTGAGCCCATCGGGGCTGACGTGATCGCGGAAACTGTGACGCGGCATCCTAGAACTCCAATCCCTTCTCACGCGCGGCATCCGCAAGGGCGCGCACGCGACCGTGGTAGGCGTACGGCCCACGGTCAAACCGGATCTGCTTGATCTGGAGCGCGGCCGCCTTCTCGGCGAGCGCCGCTCCGACCTTCTTCGCGTCCTCCACGGTCCCGCCGTACTTGGCGAGCTCGCGGCTCGACGCGGAGCAGAGCGTGTGCCCGGCCTCGTCGTCGATGATCTGTGCGTATACGTGGCAATGGCTACGGAACACCGACAGGCGCGGACGCTCGGCGTCTCCGCGCAGGCGGTTCCGGACGCGCCATGTGCGGCGCTGCCGTTGCTTCTGGATCTTCTTCTCGCGATTCATGTCGATGCTCCGCTGACTGCTTGCCTGCTACTAGTCGCTTCCGACGAAGGACTTGCCGGCCTTGCGTTGGATGTGCTCCCCGCGATAACGAATGCCCTTGCCCTTGTAGGGCTCCGGCTTGCGCTGCGCGCGGATCTCCGCGGCGAACTGGCCGACCTTCTGCTTGTCCGGACCCGTGATGATGAGATACGTCGGGTTCGGGACCTCGAGCTTGACGCCTTCGGGGATGGCCAACTTGATCGAGTTGGCAAAACCCACCTTGAGCGTGATCTCGGTCGGGGTGGCGCTCGCCTGATAGCTGACGCCATGGATCTCGAGCTCTTTCTTGTAGCCCTCGACGACCCCGACGACATGGTTCTGGAGGAGGGCGCGGATCAGGCCATGGAGCGCGCGATGCTGTTTGTCGTCCCGCTCACGCGTGACGATCAGCGCCTGCTCCTCCTGCGCCACCGCAATGCCGGCGGGCAGGTCCTGGACCAGCGTGCCCTGCTTCCCCTTGATGGTCACGGTCTTTCCACTGATGGAGACCTCGACCCCCGAGGGGATGCTGACGGGCTGTTTTCCGATACGTGACATAGTTCCGCCCTGACGGGTCCGTTACCAGACCCGGCCCACGTACTCGCCGCCCACGCGCTGCTCGCGGCAGTCGGAGTCGGACAAGACGCCCTTGGAAGTGGAGTAGATGCCGATCCCCATGCCGCGCAGCACCTTGGGGATGCGCCGCGACGGGTGGTAGACACGGCAGCCCGGCTTGCTCATGCGCTCGATGCGCTGGATGACGGAATCGCCATCGATGTCGGTCTTGAGGTAGGCGCGGATCTTCTTGCGGTCATCGACCTCGGAGACCTGCACCTCCCTGAGGAAGCCTTCGCGGGCCAGCAGGCGCGCGACGGACTCCTTGAGGATGCTATGGGGGATATCGACCTTCTTGTGACGCGCGCTGCCCGCATTGCGGATACGCGTGAAGAGGTCGGCGATCGGATCGGTCATCGTCATGGCGCTACTCCTACCAGCTCGCCTTGGTGACGCCCGGGATCTGCCCCAGCAGCGCGAGTTCGCGCAGCATGATGCGGGAGATGCCGAAACGTCGGTAATAGGCGCGCGAACGCCCGGTCAGACTGCAACGGTTGTTGAGACGCGTCGCGCTCGAGTTGCGCGGCAACTTCTGCAGCGCCGCGTAGTCGCGGGCCTCGATCAGCTCCTTGCGCTTCTCGGCGTACTTCGCGACGAGCATCTCACGCTTCTTCTGTCGGGCCAGCCAGCTCTTCTTTGCCACGGCTAGTTCTCCTCTTCCTTATCCTTGCGCTTGAAGGGCATGCCGAACTCCTTGAGGAGACGGCGGCTGACGTCGTCGCGTCCGCCGGAAATCGTCATGGTGATGGTCATGCCCTGGGTGAACTCGAGCCTGTCGGCGTTCACCTCGGGGAAGACGGTCTGGTCGTTGAGCCCCATCGAGTACGACCCGCGGCCGTCGAGGCTGTCGCGCAGACCGCGAAAGTCGCGGATACGCGGGATCGCGAAGTTGATGAGGCGATCGAGGAACTCGTACATGCGCTGGCCACGCAGCGTGACGCGGCAACCGACGGGGTAGCCCTCGCGCAGATGGAACTGCGCGATCGACTTGCGCGCCTTGGTGACCACGGCCTTCTGGCCGCAGATCAAACCGAGGTCGCGAACCGCCTCGTCGAGGTGCTTCTGGTTCTCGCGCGCCTTGCCGATGCCCATGTTGATGCTGATCTTGGTCAGCGCGGGGACGGCATGGATGTTTCCGAACCCGAACTCCTTCTGGAGCGTGGGACGGATGTCCGAGAGATACTTTTCCTTGAGCCGGGGCATCATGGCTCGCTACTCCTTATCCGCCGGCTTGTCGGCGGCCTTTCCGGTAACACTCCCGGTAGCACTTCCGCCACCGGTGATCGGCTTCCCGGACTTGCGCGCAACGCGCACCTTCTTGCCATCGATCCGCTCGTACCCGATGCGCGTGGCGCTGTCGGAAGTCTCGTCGATGAGCATCACGTTGCTCACGTGGATCGGGATCTCCTTGCGGATGCGGCCGCCCTGGGGCGACTGCTGGCTCTTGCGCATGTGCTTCCAGCGCAGGTTGACCCCTTGGATGAGAACCCGGCTCTTCTTGGGAATGATCTTGAGAACCCGGCCACGGGTGCCGCGGTCGTTGCCGGCGGTCACCTCGACCAGGTCGTCCTTGCGGATGCGTGCCATCAGACAACCTCCGGCGCGAGCGAGACAATCTTCATGAAGCGCTTCTGGCGCAGTTCGCGCGCCACAGCACCGAAAATGCGGGTGCCCCTCGGGCCCCCGTCGTCGCCGACAAGGACTATCGCGTTCGAATCGAATCGCACGTACGAGCCATCCTTGCGGCGCAGGTTGTATTTCTGGCGGACGATCACGCCGCGCACCACGGTGCCGGGCCTGACGTCGCTGCCGGGAATCGCCTTCTTGACCGAGGCGACAATGATGTCGCCGATCTGGGCGTACCGACGGCGCGTGCCGCCGAGCACCTTGATGCACATCACCGACTTGGCGCCGGTGTTGTCGGCGACATCGAGACGCGATTGCATCTGGATCATTGCTTGCCCGCCCCTGTCTTTTGGGCCTGCGCCTTGATCTCCGCCTTAACCGGCGCGCGGGTGACGACCTGGAGCAGGCGCCAGCGCTTGCTCTTGGAGAGCGGCCGCGTCTCGCCGAGTTCAACGGTGTCGCCGATGCGTGCGTCGTTGGTCTCGTCGTGGGCGGCATACTTCTTGGACGACACGATGTACTTGCCGTACTTCGCGTGCTTGTAACGGCGCTCGACGACGACGGTGATGGTCTTCTCCATCTTGTCGCTCGTGACGGTGCCGGTCAGGGTCTTACGGTTACCGATACGCACGGTCTACTCCTCTCCCGCGCCGGCGCCGCCAATCGGCTTCGCCCCGCGGACTCCGAGCTTGCGCTCACGGAGAATGGTCTCTACCTGCGCGACCTCGCGTCGCAATTTGCCGAACCGACCGCGCTCCTCCACCTCGGCCTGGCCGGAGCGGAACTGCGCCTGGAAAAGTTCCTTGTGGAGCCCCTCGAGCCGCTCGCGCAACTCGACGTCGGCCTTGTCCCTGATCTCGATAGCCTTCACAGCACCGGCCTCCGCTTGAGCATCTTGACGTTGACCGGCACCTTGTGGGCGATACGGTTCAACGCCTTCTTCGCGCGCTCCTCGTCCACGCCACCGACCTCGAAGAGGACGGTGCCGGGCTTGACGACCGCGCACCAGTAGTTGATATCGCCCTTGCCCTTACCCATGCGCGTCTCCTCGGGAGTCGACGTGACGGGCTTGTGGGGGAAGATGCGAATGAAAAGCTTCGCGCCGGAGCCGGCGAGGGCCCGGGTCGCGGCAACACGAGACGCCTCGATCTGCGCGGCTGTGATCCAGCCGGCCTCGAGGGACTGCACGCCGTACTCGCCATAGGCAACGTAGTTGCCCTTGTTGGCGTTTCCGCGCACGCTGCCGCGCTGCTGCTTGCGCCATTTGACGCGCTTAGGCATCAGGGGCATTGCGACGCTCCTTCCTCATGACGACATCGTCCTTGACCTCGCCGAACTTGCCGCGATAGACCCACGCCTTGACGCCGATGGCGCCGTAGCTGGTCCGGGCAATGGCGTAGCCGTAGCGAATGTCGGCGCGCAACGTGGACAGCGGCACCTGGCCCCAGAGGAGCGACTCGGTGCGGGCGATGTCCGCGCCGCCCAGACGACCGCTGATCTGCAGCTTGACGCCCATGGCGCCGCGCTCGCGAACGAGCTCCAGCGTCTTCTTGAGCGTGCGGCGGAACGGCATGCGGCGACGGAGCTGATCGGCGATCTGCTCCGCGACGATCTGCCCTTCGAGCTCCGGCTTGCTGATCTCGAGGATGTCGAGCTGAATGCGGTTGCCGACCAGCTTGGCGAGATCCTGGCGAAGCTGCTCCACCTTGACGCCCTTGCGTCCGATCAGGACGCCGGGCTTGGCGCAGTGGACCAGGATGCGGACCAGCTCGCGGGTGCGATCGATCTCGATGCGCGGAATCTGCGCGCCGTAGAACTCCTGCTTGATGAACTTGCGGATCGCATGATCCTGCTTGATCAAAGCCGGCATTTCCTTCTTGTCGGCGTACCAGCGCGAGTCGTGACGGCGGGTGATGCCGACGCGGAAACCGATGGGATGTGTTTTCTGGCCCATATCTACTCCGACGCCTCTTCGGGCGTTGCTGCGGATTCTGCTGCGGTCTCTTCGGGAGTCGCAACGGCCGGCGTCGCACTCGTCCCGCGCCGCGTGCGCAGGTCGGCCGACTCGCTCAAACCGATGCGCAGATGACTCGTGCGCTTGTGGATCGGCGTGGCGCGACCCTGCGCGCGCGGGCGCCAGCGGGCACGGCCACCAAGCAGCGGTCCCTCATCGACGCGCGACTCGCTCACGACGAGCGCGTTGAGGTCGACATCGAGGTCCTGGCTGGCGTTGGCGATGGCCGACTTCAGCACCTTGTGAAGCAGGTAGGCGGCGCGTTTCGGGTGCCCGTCGAGGATCGAAACAGCGTCGTTGACCGGCATCCCGCGCACCATGTCGGCGACGAGACGCGCCTTGCGCGGCGCGATGCGTGCCCAACGATGGATGGCGCGATAGGTCTTTGCCTGCCCGGAAGCCGCCTGCCCGGAAGCCGCCTGCCCGGAAGCCGCTTTGGTAGAAGCCCGTTTACTGGAAGACATGGCTACTTCTTGCCTTCCTTCTTGTTCGTGTGACCACGGAAGGTGCGCGTGGGCGCGAACTCGCCGAGCTTGTGCCCGACCATGTCCTCCGTGATGAAGACTTTCAGGAAGCGGTTTCCGTTATGGACCGAGAACGTGCAGCCGACGAACTCCGGCACGATCGTGCAGGAGCGGCTCCATGTCTTGATGGGATCGCGGCGACTTTCCAGCTTCTCCACCTTGGCGAGGAGCTTGAAATCGACGAAGGGTCCCTTTTTAAGGCTGCGGCTCATGATTCCCTCAAGTAGCTGGGCTACCTCTGGTGCTTGCCCTTCTTGCGGTGCCGCAGGATGCGGCGATCCGAATTCTTCTTCTTCTTGCGCGTCTTGCCACCCTTGGCCAGCACGCCCCAGGGCGAAACCGGGTGACGGCCACCGGCACGGCGACCCTCACCACCACCCATCGGGTGGGCGACGGGGTTCATCGCGCTGCCGCGCACCTTCGGGCGTTTGCCAAGCCAGCGGTTGCGGCCGGCCTTGCCGATCACAATGAGGTTGTTTTCGATGTTGCCGATCTGGCCGATCGTCGCGCGGCACTTCAGGTTGATCTTCATGACCGCGTGGCTCGGCAGGAGAATGATGGCGTAGTTGCCGTCCTTCGCCTGAAGCTGAGCAACGCCGCCGGCCGCACGCACCATCTGGCCGCCCTTGCCGGGCGTCATTTCGATGTTGTGGATCTGCAGGCCGACGGGGATGTCCGCGAGGGTCTTGCAGTTGCCGAGCGTGGGCTCCGCGGTGGAACCGTTCATGAGGACCGCGCCGACCTCGATGCCCAGGGGCGCGAGGATGTAGCGCTTTTCGCCGTCCGCGTAATGAAGCAACGCGATGCGGCAGGTGCGGTTGGGGTCGTACTCGATCGCGGCGACCTTGGCCGGGATGCCGTCCTTGCGACGCTTGAAGTCGATGACGCGGTAGCGGCGCTTATGGCCGCCGCCACGACGACGCATCGTCATGCGGCCGGTGTTGTTACGCCCGCCCGACTTCTTGAGCGGTCGCAGCAGCGACTTCTCCGGCGTCGTCTTCGTGATTTCCTTGAAGTCGAAGCCGGAACCGCCGCGGCGCCCGGGACTGGTGGGTTTGAATGTCTTAATGCCCATCTGATTCCGCTCTATCGATTAATAGAAGTCCTCGATCGCGTGCCCCTCCTGGAGCTTCACGATCGCCTTCTTCCACGCCGGGCGGCGCCCGAAGAAACGGCCGGTGCGCTTCAACTTGCCGAGCATGTTGATGGTGCGGACCGACTCGACCTTGACCTTGAAGAGCGCCTCGACCGCATTGCGGATCTCGACCTTGTTGGCCCCGGGGGAAACCTCGAAGGGATACGCGCGGTGGTTCTCCACTCCGCGCAGCGCCTTTTCGGTGACGCGCGGCTTGCGGATGACGCGGTAATGATGTTCGTTGCTAGCCATCGCCGAAACGCTCCTCCAGTGAGTTGAGCGCCGCT
>CBDURV010000052.1:0-12365 GCA_965369495.1 uncultured bacterium | reverse complement strand
ACGAGATCGCCTCCGCGCACGATGAAGTCGGCGAGTTCGCCGAAGGCGACGCCATCCACCCACGTGCCGTCGGCGTAGCAGACATCCACGATCACGCCGGAGACGGTGCCGTAGTTGCGACGGATCATCGGCTCGTCGCAGACGGGGCACTGCTTGTACTGCACCGAGTCCGGCAGTTCGCGCCGGAAGCGGTCCTTGAAGTCCTGCAGGGCGCTATCCATGTCGGTCGCCTCGCACGTCGCGCGCAGCTTGTTGAGCACGATCTCGAGCCCCTGCCGCGGGAAGAACATTCCCTGGCAGGAGGGGCACATGAGCGTGGCCACACCCTCGATGTCCTGCTCGTCGAGCGGATCGTTGCAGCGCGGGCACTTGCAGACCAGGGAGGCGGGCTGGGGGGTCGCTTCGGGTATGTCGGTGGCGCGCCGCCGCATCTGCGGCCCGTTGCTGGACGAAGAGGCGGGCTGCGCGTCCGCATGCGGCTGGTCGGTGGCGCGCCGCCCCCTGCGCGGACCATATCCGGACGCACATATCCCGCAGTGGGCGGGGTCCGCTACTTCGTTGCCGCAGCCGGTGCAGAAAGCCATCACTCTTCGTTTCGACGCGATGGGCATCGCACTTGACCCAGCCCGCATTATTCGCGAGCACAGTGCGCATCGGATGGGGAGGCGTCGTCGCTCGGCGTCGCGGGCTGGCCAGAACCCGTTACAGATTGAGACGGGTTCCGGCCGATGCGAAGAGTGGATGCGTAGATTCATCGCTCTGCTCCTGCTGGCCTCCGTGGCGAGTCCCCTTCCCGACCGGCCCGATACGCCGATTCCGCTCAAGGAATCCCGGGCGTGGCGCGGCACGATCGAGGTGCAGGCGCGCTCCGCTGACGGAGGCGAAACGCAGACCGAAAGCGCAGTGTTCGTGGTTGAGACAAGTCCCCGGCGGACTGCCGGCGCGGGACACCGCCTCAAGTTGCGGATGCGCCGGGCCAGCGGCACGTGGAAGATTTCGCTCGATACCAAGCGCGCGAAGTCGGGCCGTACCTACGTGCAACAGGGCACCGGGTCGGGCGCGCTGCGCCTGGATGTCACAGGCGAGTTGAACATGCTGTCGGGCGCCGTCGTTCTGCGTCCCCGCGTGCAGTCGCCGCGCTTCGTCGCGAAGACGACGCTGAGCGGTACGGGCGCGGGCGGCTTCGGCACCTACCGCTCGATCGCCTCGCGCCGCTCCTGCATCGGCCGTGACTGGGAACGGGGCACGCTGGACGCCGACCGGCGCCGTGCGAGCGGCGAACGGGAGTTCAACGACATCGCCGGTGGCGTCGCGCGCAAGGTGACGGTGCGCTGGACGCTGGAGCGCATCGACCCGGAGGTGCGCGGCCGCGTCGTCGATCACGAGGGCAAGCCGGTCGCGGGTCTGAAGGTCGTCGCACGCACGATCCGCGTCGCGGGTAATCGGCCCGGCACATATCTGGTAGCGCTCGAAGCCGAGACCGATAAGGATGGCCGCTTCACCATGCCGGCCAAGCTCGGAACCTACGGCGTCCAGGTGAACGCACGCCGCGACGGCGACCTCATCATCGGCGGCTGGCTGCGCAGCGACGCGGCGGTCCTGCGTTTTGACGACGTGCCGGAACTCAAGATCACCATCGACCGCTACCGCCTGTCGCGCCTACCGCAGCCGCACCTGCTCGCGCGCAACTTCCGCGGCGACGTGGACCGCTATCTCGAATACGTGCGCCGCCGCAACTCCAAGGCGCGCATCGCCGCCGCCAGACAAGACTCCTGAACGCTCGCAAGGTTCGTTCGACATCGGCCTTGGGCTCTGGGCTTTGAGCTTTGGGCCTCCGAGTTCGAATCCCAAAGCCCAGAGCCCAAGGCCCAAAGCCGACCCCGAGCCCTACTAGTCGCGCCACCAACTCAAGCTGACATCGCGCCTGAGGCATCGGCCGAGCGTCCCAAGGTCGTGCCGCGCGTCCTCGATCTCTTCGCTGGTGATCTCCTGCGGCGGCTTGAAAAAGCGCGGGCGCAGGATGAACACCACGGTCTGCTGCAGCGCCAGTTCGACCATCCAACGCAGCTTCGTTTCGCGGTTGGCGAGTTCGATCGAACGCAGTAGTCGCTCGACGGCGCGCAGCTTGTGGTGTGTCGTGGAGAAGAGCACGCTGGGTGCCTCGCCCTTTTCTTTCCAGCCGATCGAGGCGCGCACCAACCGGAATGCGCCGGTCCCTTCGAGCACGGAGACGAGCGGCACGATCTCGTCATCAAGACCGCGCGCGCGGCCCAGCCGCAACTCCTCGATGATCGCGATGGCCGCGTCATCGCCGCTCAACTCGCCGCACAGATTGCACTCGAAGAGCAGGTGCCCCTCGATGTCGCGCCGCGACACGTTGTAGGAGCCGCAGCTATCGCACTCCATGGAACTCCATCGTTCCCGTGAACACGGTCGCGACGGGACCGGTCATGATCACGGACGAGTCGTCGTCGGGCCACTCCAGCAACAGCTCGCCGCCGAGCAGGCGATTGTGCAGCGTGCGCGCGGTGCGTCCGTTCACGACGCCGGCGACGCAGACCGCGCACGCGCCGGTTCCGCACGCGAGCGTCTCGCCGCTGCCGCGTTCCCACGTGCGCTGAATCACATGCTCGCGGTCGATCACCTGCACGAACTCGACGTTGGTGCGCTCCGGGAAAAGGCCGCCCTGTTCGAGCGCCGCCCCGTAGCGCGCCACATCGAACTGCTCGACATCTTCCACGTAGAGGACCGCGTGCGGATTGCCCATCGAGACGCAGGTCATGGCGAAGGTGCGGTCGAGCACGTCGATGGCGTGGTCGATCACCCGTTCGCCCTCGATCAGAACCGGTAGCGCCTGCGGGTCGAGTCGCGGCGGCCCCATGTCCACGCGTGCCGCCCCTTCGCTCAGCTCCACCACCTTGATGCCGTCGTCGGTCTCAACGCGCACCACCGGGCCTTCGACGCGCCCGTGGTCGCGCGCGAGATGCGCCAGACAGCGCACGCCGTTGCCGCACATCTGCGCGCGGCTTCCGTCCGCGTTGTACATCTCCATGCGCACGTCGCCGGCCTCGGAGGGGGCCAGCAGGATCAGCCCGTCGCCCCCGATGCCCTTGTTGCGGTCGCTGACAATCCGTGCCAGCGCGGCCGCGTCGGCGACCTGCTCGTCGAACAGATCCACGTAGACGTAGTCGTTCCCCGCCCCGTGCATTTTCGTGAAGCGCATCGAACAGAACGTAACAGCCCGAGCGCTTTCTTGCGCCTCCGGCGGCGGGCGGGTACCAACGGGTCATGAGGCCCTCCGGACGCCGCGCTGACGAACTGCGCACCATCACCTTCGAACGCCACTTCAACGATTCGCCGGCCGGTTCCGTACTGGTTTCCTACGGCCGCACGCGCGTGCTCTGCACCGCCTGCATCGAGGACGGCGTGCCGCGCTGGCTGATGGGCAAGGGCAAGGGCTGGCTGACCGCCGAATACGGGATGCTGCCCGGCTCGACCGGCAACCGCAAGATGCGCGAGGCGCGCATGGGCAAGCCGGACAGTCGCGGCCTCGAGATCTCGCGCCTGATCGGCCGCTGCCTGCGCTCGGCCGTAGACCTCAAGGCGCTCAAGGACTGTACGGTCTGGCTCGACTGCGACGTGCTGCAGGCGGACGGCGGCACGCGCACGGCGGCCATTTCGGGCGCGTACGTGGCGCTGCGCGACGCGCTCGAGGCGAAGCGCAAGCGCTGGACGAAGTGGCCGCTGATCAACAGCATCGCGGGCGTGAGCGTCGGCGTCTACAAGGGCGAGGTGGTGCTCGACCTCGACTACGCCGAGGACTCGCGTGCGGATGTCGACTGCAACATCGCCATGGACGGCGACGCCCGCATGGTGGAGATCCAGGGATCGGCCGAGGGTGAGCCCTTCGATGACGAGACGTTCCAGGAGATGCTCCGACTCGGGCGCCTCGGCATCGCCGACATCACGCGCCAGCAGGCGCAGGCTTTCGAGTCTTGATTCTCGTCGGCAGTAAGAACCCGCACAAACTGCTCGAGGTGCGGGAGATCCTGGAGCCGCTCGGCCTGCGCGCGGTGATCGCGGTGGATCTGCCCGACGTCGAGGAGGACGGCGACACCTTCGCCGCCAACGCCGCCAAGAAGGCGCTCGAGTTCTGCCAGTTCCTCAAGGCGCCCTGCCTCGCCGACGACAGCGGCCTCGTGATTCCCGCCCTCGACGGCGAACCGGGCATCTTCTCCGCCCGCTACGCCGGCGAGCAGGCAACCGACGAACAGAACCTTCAAAAGGTGCTGGCCGAACTCGACCGGCGCGGCATCCACGAGCCGGAGGCGTATTTCGCCTGCGCCATCGCGATCGCGGTGCCCGGACTGCCGCCCAAGGTGCTGATCGCGGCGGAGGGCGAGGTCCACGGCCGCATCGTCCACGAGCCGCGGGGCAGCAACGGCTTCGGCTACGACCCGATTTTCCTGCTGCCCGATCTCGGCAAGACGACCGCCGAGTTGCCGCCGGAAGAGAAGAACCGCCTCTCCCACCGCGCCGCCGCCCTCCACAAGCTCGCCAAAATGATCCCCGCCGTCCGGAACGAGCTCGAACCCTAGGGCGACTGCCGCCCGCGAGCCACTCTCGACATCGGCTTTGGGCTCTGGGCTTTGAGCTTTGGGATTCCGAGTTCGAGGCTCAAAGCCCAAAGCCCAAAGCTCATAGCCGACTCCAAGCAGGCTTGCGGTCGTATGCGACGCAATTCCAGCTTCCTCCCCCGCCTATAATCCCAGTTTCTCCTCCGACCCGGGATTCCATGCGCCTCGACCACATCCGCAACTTCTGCATCATCGCCCACGTCGACCACGGCAAGTCGACGCTGGCCGACCGGCTGCTGCTCGCCAGCGGCGTGGTCACGCAGCGGGAGATGAAGGACCAGCTGCTCGACACCATGGACCTGGAGCGCGAGCGCGGCATCACGATCAAGGCGAGTGCGGTGCGCATGCCCTACGAGGGGCTCACGCTCAACCTGATCGACACGCCGGGCCACGTCGATTTCAGCTACGAGGTCTCGCGCGCCCTGCATGCGTGCGAGGGCGCGATCCTGCTGGTCGACTGCGCGCAGGGTGTCGAGGCGCAGACTGTGGCCAACGCCTACCTCGCCATCGAGGCCGGCCTCGAGGTAATTCCCGTCCTCAACAAGGTGGATCTGCCGGGCGCGATGCCCGACGAGGTCGAAACGCAGATCTCGGAAGGCCTCGGCCTCGACACGACCGACATGTGCCGCATCTCCGCCAAGACCGGCGAGGGCGTCGATGAGGTCTTGCGGCAGATCGTGAACAAGTTTCCGCCGCCCGAAGGCGATCCCGACGCACCGCTGCGCGCGCTCATCTACGACGCGATCTATGACGACTACCGCGGCGTGGTGGTCTACGTGCGCGTGCTGGATGGCGAACTCAAGAAGGGCACGCGCATCAAGTTCCTCTCCAACGGAACGGAGCACGAGGTCTCCGAGGTCGGCTGCTTCTCGCCGCGCATGAGTACCCTGCCGAGCCTCGAGACGGGCAACGTCGGATACTTCGTCGCCAACCTCAAGACGCTCGACCACGTGCACGTCGGCGACACGATCGCGCCCGCCAAGAACGAGACCGTCCAGGTCATTCCCGGCTTCCAGGATCCCAAGCCGCTCGTGTTCTGCGGCATCTATCCGTCGGCCACGCAGGACTTCGACGAACTGCGCAAGGCGTTCGAGAAGCTGCATCTGAACGACGCGTCGTTCACGTTCCACCCCGAGTCGAGCGAGGCGCTCGGCTTCGGATTCCGCTGCGGGTTCCTCGGCATGCTGCACATGGAAGTGGTGCAGGAGCGTCTCGAGCGCGAGAGCGGTGTCGAGATCATCCAGACCGCGCCCAACGTGACCTACGAGATCCTTCGCAACGACGGCGAACTCTTGACGATCGAGCGGCCCGCGGAACTGCCCGAACCCAACTTCATCGACGAGTTCCGCGAGCCGATCGTGCGCGCGCAGATCATTACGCCGCCCGAACACATCGGCTCGATCATGCAGCTCGCGACGGAGCGGCGCGGCCTTTTCGTCAACCAGGAGTACCTCAGCCAGACGCGCGCGATCCTCTCGTTCGACATGCCGCTCGGGGAGATGGTCTTCGATTTCTACGACCTGATCAAATCGGCCACGCGCGGCTACGGCACGCTCGACTACGACATGCGCGGCTTCAAGAAGGCGGACCTTGCGCGCCTGCGCGTGCTCGTCTCCGGTACCGAGGTCGATGCGCTCTCGATTATCTGCCACCGCGACATCGCCACGCGTCGCGGCCGCGAGATCATCCGCGCGCTGCAGAAGACCATTCCGCGACAGCTCTACGATGTGGCGCTGCAGGCGGCGATCGGCGGCAAGATCGTCGCGCGCGAGAACATCAAGGCGATGCGCAAGAATGTGACCGCCAAGTGCTACGGCGGTGACGTAACCAGAAAGCGGAAGCTGCTCGAGAAGCAGAAGAAGGGCAAGCAACGCATGCGCCAGGTCGGCAACGTCTCGATTCCGCAGGAGGCATTCCTCTCCGTGCTGTCCAACCGCGATCCGAAGAAGAAGTCCTGATGGGCGGCAAGCGTTCAGGCTCGAAAGGAATGGCGGGCACGCAGGGAATGGGCGGATTCCTTCGCGACAACATCGAGGCCTTCGCGGTCGCCATCGCGATGGCGCTCGTCATTCGCCACTACAGCGTCGAGGCGTTCCGGATTCCGACCGGTTCGATGATGCCTACGCTCTACGGCGACGGGCGAGCCGACTCCGAGGGCCGCCGCCGCCAGGGCGACCGAATCCTGGTCGACAAGTTCTCGTGGATGCGCGGATCACCGAACCGCTGGCAGGTCGGAGTCTTCCAGTACCCGCTCAACCGCAACAAGAACTTCATCAAGCGCATGGTCGGCATGCCCGGCGAGTTCTTCGCCATCGCCGACGGCGACATCTGGACCAGCGCCGACGGCAAGACGTGGTCGATCGAGCGCAAGCCCGAGGGGGTGCGCGAACAGCTCATGCTGCCGTACTGGCCGGCGCCGCAGGACGGGCGCCCGTTCACCAACAGCTCGTCATGGAAAGCGGACGACGCCTGGAAGGTTTCCGAGGACACCTTCGACGTGGACGCGGGCGAAGGCGATGCCGAAATCCGTTTCACGCACCGCGTCCTCACCTACAGCGAAGTGGACGAGAGCGGCTCCTACTCGCGCGGCGGCGTCGTGGTCGGGGACGTGCGCTTGAGCGCGGAAGTCTCCGTCGAGCGCGAGGGCGAACTCGAGTTCCGCATCGAGGAACACGGTCGCATCCATCGCGTGCTGCTCGGCCCGGATGAGAGCTGGTACGAGGTCGGCGCCGGAGGCGATCTCATTCAGCCGGAGCGCCACGCGATCGAGTTCCGCATGGAGCGCGACGAATCCTTCGACGTGTCGTTTGCCAACGTGGACGACTCCCTGGTTCTGATCGTGGACGGCGATGAGCATCTGCTCGTGTTCCCGTCGCAACCAACGACCCCGCCCGGGCTGGGAGTCGATTTCGGCGGCGACGACGAGCAGGACTGGGACAGCTACGGCATCAGCATGGTCGCGCGCGGCCTCAAGGCGAAGTTCGAGTCGGTACGCATCGATCGTGATCTGCACTACGTCCGCCAAACCGGCGACTCCGATTCCGAGCAGTGGGAGATCCCCGAGGGGCACTACTTCGCGATGGGCGACAACACCAACTGCAGCAAGGACAGCCGCTTTTGGAGGGTCGTCAGTGTCACGCTGACCGACGGCACGGTGATCGAGTGGGAGCCGTCCGGCGGTACCCAGCGCGCCCAGAATCCCGGGCTGGAAACTCTGTTCAGCCTCGGCCCCGACGAGTACTTCGCGATTCTCGAGGACACCGACGGGCTCTACCGGAACTTCCGGGCCGGCGATGTCGCCGATACGAAGAGCGGGCATTCGAGGCCGTTCATTCCCGCCGACCACCTCATCGGCCGTGCATTCGGCGTTTTCTGGCCGATTTACGTGCCTCCCGTCTACCGGGGCGCCACCCGCGTCAAGCTAATCCGGTGAGGGTTATTCACATTCGCGGAACGAAGAGCCTCGCGCCTGTCAAGTGCCGAGAATTCCGCGTTGCGGATCAGGCATTGATTAAATAGATGGACTTCTGTGCGGTTTCGCACGTGCGGCAACGCAGTTGCCAGCGTTCCGGACGCTTCTAAATGCTTGCAGGGGGCAGCATTACTTCCGTGACTCATTTACCGCCGACGAACGCGCGCGGATGCGTAATTTCACGCGTGCGTGGGTACAAAATCTCGTAAAACCCGCACTTCAGGCTGGCTCTCGCCTTTCTCCACGAGTTATCCACAACGCGGAGTCGCCCCTGCGACTCGGTACAATTCTCCTCCCATGGCACTCTTCCAAGCGACTGGTCTTACCAAGGTTTATCGCCGCCGAAAGGTGGTGGATGCCCTAGATTTTCGCGTGGAGAAGGGCGAGATCGTCGGACTCCTCGGACCCAACGGCGCTGGCAAGACGACCACGTTCAAGATGTGCATTGGGCGGGTTCGCCCGGATGAGGGATCGGTCGAGCTTGGCGGCAAATCGATTACTAAGCTGCCGATGTATCGCCGCGCCCGTCTGGGCATGGGCTATCTCGCGCAGGAGCCTTCGGTCTTTCGCGCGTTGACCGTCGAGCAGAATCTCATCGCCATCGCGGAGACGCTGAAGATTCCGAAGGCCGAACAGCGCAAGCGCATCGCGGAAATGCTCAAGGCGCTGGAAATCGAGTCGTTGCGCAAGAGCAAGGCGGACGTGCTGAGCGGCGGTGAGCGGCGCCGCTTGGAGATCGCGAGGGCGCTCATGACGCGCCCCGACCTGCTGCTTCTGGATGAGCCGTTCGCGGGCGTAGACCCCATTGCAGTTTCGGATATCCAGGCCATCGTGCGCCAGTTGCGCGAACGCGGCATTTCGATCCTGCTGACCGACCACAACGTCCGCGAGACGCTCGCCATTACCGACCGCTCCTACATCATCGTCAACGGCAAGGTGGTAAGCCACGGGCCGAAGGAAAAGCTCATCAAGGACCCGCTCGTCCGGAAGTTCTATCTGGGCGAAGATTTCGAGATGTAGGACCTTCGGAGGGCGGCTTTTCGCCGGATTCGATGGCTGCGGCGTAGAGCTTCCGTTCTTGCTCCGGGGTGCGACAATTCCCCGCGCTATGGACCTAATTGTCTGCATTAAGCGCGTGCCGGATTCGGCCGCCAAGATCAAGGTCGCGGGGGATGGCAAATCGATCGAGCCGGCGGGCGTCGATTACGTCATTTCGCCCTACGACGAGATCGCCCTCGAGACCGCGATTCAGATCAAGGAGGCGCACGGTGGCACGCTCACCGTGATCTGCCTGGGCATTCCCGGCTCCACCAAGGAGATTCGCCAAGCACTCGCGATGGGCGCCGACAAGGCGGTCCACATCAAGGACGAGGGTGGCTCGCGCGGCCCGCTCGGCATTGCGCGTGCGCTCGCGGACGCGATCAAGGACCGGCCCTGCGACGCCTTGTTCTTCGGTCGCCAGTCGATCGACGCGGACAACGCGGCGGTGGGGGTGATGGTTGCGCGCATGCTCGACCTGCCCTGCACGACGCTCGTCACCAAGCTCGAGGTCGCGGACGGCAAGGCGACGGTTCATCGCGAGGGCGAAGGCGGCACGGAGGTGATCGAGGTCGCCCTGCCCGCCGTCTTCACCGCGCAACGTGGGCTCGCCGAGCCGCGCTACCCCGCCATCAAGGGCATCATGATGGCCAAGAAGAAGCCCGTCGAGGAGTTGGAGGCGCCCGCACCCGCCGGCACCCTCAGCCTCGACTCGCTCACGCCGCCGGCCGAACGGGTCGGGGGCAGGATCGTCGGGGAGGGCCCCGCCGCCGCCGCTGAACTCGTCCGGCTGCTCCGCCAGGAAGCGAAGGTGCTCTGATGGCCGCCGTGCTCGCATACATCGAAACGTCGAACGGCAACCTGAAGAAGTCGGCGGCCGAGGTCATGGGGCAGGCGCAGCGCCTGGCCGGTGGACTGGGTGGCGGCATCGACGCGGTACTCATCGGCGCCGGCATTGCCGGTCTTGCGGATGACGTCGCGGCGCTCGGCGCCGACCGCGTTCTCGTTATCGACAACGAGGCGCTCGGCGCGTTCACCATCGACGGCTTCGCGCCCGCGATGCTCAAGGCGGTCGAAGTGTCGTCCCCCAAACTGCTGCTCTTCGCTGCGTCTACCAACGGCAAGGACCTCGCGCCCGCCGTGGCCGCGTCCTCGTCCGCCGCGATTCTCACCGATGTCACCGGCATCGAAGCCGCCGAATCCGCCGGAGGTGGCAAAGTGAGCGTGGTCAAGCCGGTCTACGCAGGCAAGGCGCTCGCGAACCTGAGTGCTTCGAGCGACATGGTCGTCGCCACGCTGCGGCCCAACGTCTTCGAGCCGGTCGCGGCCGAGGCGGGTCGTTCGGCGACGGTCGAGACGCTCGACGCCGGCACGCCCGACATTCGCACCGTCATCAAGGAGGTGCTGGCCAAGGCGAGTGAGAAGCTCGACCTGACCGAGGCGGACGTCATCGTCGCCGGTGGCCGCGGCCTGAAGGCAGCGGAGAACTGGCACCTGATCGAGGAGATGGCCGACGCGGTCGGCGGCGTGATGGGCGCGAGCCGCGCCGTGGTGGACGCCGGATGGCGCCCGCACGACGAGCAGGTGGGCCAGACCGGCAAGACCGTGAGCCCCAAGCTCTACATCGCGATCGGCATTTCCGGGGCGATCCAGCACCTCGCGGGCATGCGCACCTCGAAGTGCATCGTGGCGGTCAACACCGATCCCGAGGCGCCGATTTTCAAGGTCGCCGACTACGGCATCGTGGGCGACGCGCTCGAGGTTTGCCCCGTTCTCACCGAGGAGCTCAAGAAGCTCCGCGAGTAGCGCCCGCGCCACTAGGAGATGTCACCGAATCGTTACGGAGACCCCCGGTTTTGTTGCCACCGCGCGACGGAATCGGGGGTTTTCGCGTTGGTACGCCCCTTGCGAATAGGTATTGCTATGCGACACATTCCGATCGTCCTGCTGTTCTCGATCGTGGCCTGCCAGACCGGAAACCAAGAGGCCAAAGAAGCCTCGGTCTCCGCTCCGGCCACCAAGGTGACGTACACCGCCGAGGGCGAGCCGGAGGGTCTGCACCGCTTCATCCGCTGGTCGGACAAGCTTGTCCAGGGCGCGCAGCCCGAGGGCGACAAGGCGTTCCGCAACCTGGCGGCGATGGGCGTTACGACGGTCATCAGCGTCGATGGCTCCTCGCCCGACATCGAGACCGCCCACAAGTACGACCTGATCTACGTCCACGCGCCCATCGGCTACGACGGCGTGCCGCGCGAGCAGGCGCTGGTCATCATCGAGGCGGTCAGGCAGGCGAAGGGCTCCGTTTATGTGCACTGCCACCACGGCAAGCACCGCGGCCCCGCCGGCATGATGGTCGCGCGCCTCACGCTTGAGGGGATCACTCACGAGCAGGCGGTCGAGGCGCTCAAGACGAGCGGGACCAGCCCCAAGTACGAAGGGCTCTACAAGGACATCCGCGAGTTCAAGGTGCCGACCGATGCTGAGCTCGCCAAAGCGCCCAAGACCCTGCCCGAGCGCGTGATGCCTGCGGGCATGCGCGCGACGATGGTCGATGTGAGTCATCGCTGGGAGTTCATCAAGGCGTCGCGCAGCGAAGAGTGGCAAGTCCCCGCCGCGCACCCCGACGTAAGCCCCGCCCACGAGGCGCGCATGCTGTGGGAGCTTTACCGCGAGTCGGCGCGCAGCGGGCAGTGGAAGACCTACTGCGAGGACGACACATTCACCGACTACTTGGCCGCGGGCGAAAAGGCTGCCGTCGATCTCGAAAAAGCACTGCGCGCCGGCGACCAGAAGCTGGCCGACCGGCACTACAAGACGCTCAAGAAGAACTGCGCCAGCTGCCACGCCCAGTTCCGGAACTAAGGCGAGCGGCCGGTCTGTCGCCGCTTTCGTAAAGCGGGGGGGAGCTTGAGCCGACCGCGTTCGCCTGCCGACGCGACAGGAGTGCTGGTGGCACTCCTGATCGCCAGCCCCGAGAGCCCAACTACGGGGCGTGGATGTGCACTGGGCACTCCGGAAGCGTCTCCCAAGCGAGCGCTGCGGCAGCGCCGCCGCGCAACCCACACCCAACCCGCTTCACCGCAAAGACTTGCGACTGCCCGAACCGAATCGGTGTTCAGTTCGGTGTTCAACGCGGAGGTCAACTGCGACCGGGCGATTGAGATCATGGGCCAGTTCGGATAGCTCCACCCACCAGCATGACTTCCCCTCGAAACCTC
>CBDURV010000051.1:0-12373 GCA_965369495.1 uncultured bacterium | reverse complement strand
CCATACGCGCCCACGGAGGTCGAGCGCTGCGCCACGGGTGGCGCAAGCGTCATCCGCAAAATCTTTGACTCCAGGGGCTTACGCAAAATCGGTGACGCACGCAGTTCCGTTTCAATCTCCGTCGTCAGTCCAGCTGCGGTTTCCATCGCAGCACGTGCCTCTTTCCCAAGTCGTCCCACACCTCGAATTCGACGACAAGATCGTGTCGCAGGCTCCACCACCCCGGCCCCACGAACGCTGTGTAGGAGAGCAACGCGTTCGTCAACGGTGCTGATGACGGTATCTCGATCTGCTTTCCGCCCATGGTCAACCCAAGCCCGCGAACCGTGACCGGCAGCTCGCGGTCACCGCTGTAGAACCGGATGCCTGCGCTGCGGATGCCGGTCATCCCGTCGAGAAAAACGTGTGCCTGAGCGAACTCAGACTCGGCGCCGCGCGGCTCGGGTTCCAGGTCAGCGGTGGCAGCGCCCGGACCAATATCCGGACGGTGAAGGGGATTCAGGATCAACAGATCCTTCGCGACGTATGTCCCCTCCGCGAAACCGGACTCCCCACCCAAACGCGCAACGACCTTGCAGACTCGAACGGATTCCCGCGAACGAAGTTGCCATGCGGCCAACCCTTGGATCTCGTAGGGTACGACCCGCACGGTTTCGATCGCACCGCCCTCCAAGACACGTCCCGTCCGCGGCGGACCGATCCTGCGGATCGATAGCTTCGGATCGAAGTTCTTTGTGAGAGTGACGGCCAGCTGACCGAGGAGTTCCTCGAGGACGCGACGCGGGAAGTCAGCTTCGCCGCGCGGCTTGATCCTCAAGGCGAAGTGCGGAGGCTTGTCGGCCAGGGCAATGCGAAGCGGGGACTGATTGCTGAGCACTCCGGTTTCGTCCCATCCGACGATATCGGCTGCGAACGCACCCAGTGCGGGTACTGTCAACACTACCGGGCTCCAAGCAGAAACGTCCACAGCGGTCGTGCGACCGGAACTGCCGTGGACCGGAGACTCCGCTCCTTCCTGAGCGTCTTCGGATGGTCGCACGCCTCCCCTTCCAGGCGACGACGGGCCATCGCGGTCCAGGCTCTCGCGCACGCCGGATCTGCTGCTCCGCGGTTCGCTTGAGACGACCAAGACCCCTAGCAAAATCAGTGCGGCCACGCCGCCGATGATCGCAATTCTCCTGGAGTTCACTGATTACTCGCTCTCGCTCATCGACCAACTTGATCAGCACCTTCGGAATGCCCCAGCCCAAGGGCTCGCCGTCCGTCAACCAAGCTCCAGTCTCCGTGCGACGCAAAGCCAAGCCTGAGCAGTTCTACTTCCGTTTGAGGACAATCTCCACGGTCTTGGGCTCCCCCTTGGTGGTCCGAATGACCATCGCCTCGGTGCCGAAGCCCTTTTTGAGGATGCGGATGGAGATGGGGGCGCTCGGCGTGTAGGGCTTGCGGATGATGCCCTCGGCGTTCGATTTGTTCTCGCCGAACGTCGGCGGTTCGTAGCCGCCGAACTCCCGGCTGGTGAAGGGCGCGACGGCGGGGAAGGTCCAGATCAGCTTGGCGCCTTCGACGGGACGACCGGCCTCGTCGCGCACGTTGATGGTCAGCGGCGACGTGTCGGGCACGACGATCTCGACGGTGTTGGGATGCCCGTGCCTGACGCTGATGCCCTTCTTGATCGCCACGGGATGGCGCGGCGATACGGCGAAGATGTTGTAGAGGCCGACGTCCGCGTCCTGGATCTCGAACCGCCCCGTCGCCGTCGTGAACGTCTGGCCGCCGACGTTGCCGCGACCGCCGAGCAAGTGGATCTGAGCGTAGGGCACCGGCGTCCCGTTCGAGTCGCGCACCACTCCGGTCAACTTGAGCGCGGCAGGCAGGCGAATCGTGCCCACGTCGATTTCACCGGTCGCCTTGACCGCGAAGTTTTTCGTCGTCATGCTCGAGTACCCGTCGCAACCCACGGTCACGGAATAGGTGCCCGGCTTGTCGGCGTACTCCTCGAACCGTCCACCCGCGTCGCGCACGCCGAAGTAGAACGTGTGGTCGGGCATGAAGAACTTGTAGCGAATGAGCCGCACCGAGTAGTTCCTGATCGGCTTGCCGGTCTTTGCGGAAACGACACGACCCGTCACCCTGACGCCCTTTTTCTTGGGCGCGGGCAGGACGAACGCGATCGACTCGATCGGTTCGGTTCCGATCGTGATCTGCTGTGTCGGCGTGTCATCGCGGAACTGATACGTGCCCTTGCCCACGTCGCGCGGCACGCCGATGACGTACGCACCCGGCTTGACCACGTCCATCACGAACGCTCCTTCGCGGCCCGTGCCGGTGCGGACACCCTCGCCGTGCTGCCATGTCAGCGGATGCCCCACCGGCATGAGAGCGACGGGCGAATAGACCGCCGGCTTGCCATTGGAGAATCGCACTGTGCCCTCGACCCGCACGCTGCGCCGCAGGCGAAACTCCAGCTCAAGCGTCTCGTCCAGACCGATCTTGACGAACTGGCGCTCGCTGCGGAGATCTTCGCCTGCCGTGGCGCGCACGGAGTAGCGGCCGGGATCGGTGCGGAACTCGAAGGTCCCGTCCGCCTTGACCTGCGCATACCCGGCGCCCTCGATATTCGCGGTCAATTGCGGCGCGGCGGGGCCACCATCGAGCCCCAACACACGCCCTCGAATCGTCGGGCGTGCCTGCAGCTTGATCTCGCCAACGTCCAGCGTCTCGCCCCGTTTGAGAACCCACTTGAGTCCTTTCGGCGGGCGGTGGTTGGCGCTGGTCGTCGCGTGGACGTGCCACGAACCGACGGGGCGGCTCATGCGCCACGGGCCGGCGACGAATCGGCCGTCGTCGTCGGAGACAATGGAGCTTTGGAGCGAGTAGCCGCCAATGCAGTAGTAGCTGACCGTGAAGCCGGAGACAGGCTCGCCGTTCGCATCGACGAACCGGCCCTTCACGCGCGTCGCCTTGCCGAGAACGATGTCGATGCCATCCACCTGGCCGCCGTCGGCAACGTGCACGGGCACGGCCGTGTCCCAGCCGAGCACGCTCCCGAAGCGCGCAGGCCCGAAGTCCGAATGCGCCGCGGAGACGTCCACGCCGCTGGTCGCGATGTGCCGCAGCACGTAACGCCCATCGGCGCCGGTGCGCGTGTCGCGCTGCTCGGCGCGCACGATTGCTCCGGCGACCGGCTCGTCATCGGGACCACGTACCTGACCCCGCGCCGTGCCCCCGACCGATAGACGCACGACGAGTTCACCGGTCGCCGTTTCGCTCTTGTCGAACACGCGACGGAACCAGGCGTAGTCGGGGTGGTCCACGGTGAGCGCCAACTCGACGCCCGGCACCTGACCCAGATCGATCACGCCATCGCTGTCGCTGGCGCCCTTGCGTTCGTCGCCCCACTGAATCCAGCGCGTGTTCAGTTCGGCGTCGAACTCGCTGAGTGCCGCCTCGTAGCGCGCATCCTTCACGGGCGCGCCGGACGGCGACAGGACGCGAACACGCAGCGCACGGCCACGCCGCATGACGATCTTCTCCGGCTCGGATCGCCACGCGGAGATCCCGCCATTGCGCGGCACGAAGCCCTCCGCCGAGAGGCGGAACGACAAGAAGTGCTCCCCCACGACGCCATCGACGGTGATCGCGCCGTCGCCGTCGGTGCGGAACTCGCCGCGCTTCTCCGCCGTGACCCGCGCGCCCCGAATCGGTTCGCCCTCTTCGTCCACAACCATGCCGCGATAGGTGAAGGGAGCGGGCGTGCGGGTTCCCCGCGCCCCTCCCCCTTCTTCCTCCGTTGTGCCGTCGCCCGTAAGCGGACTCGCGCCCGACCCGGAGTTCTCGTCAACGCCGTGCGCTTCGGTCATGCGTTGCGTGGATTCGTCGCCGTTGCCCGACGCCTCGTTCCACAGGAAGAGAACTGCCGCGAACAACACGGCCGCGATAGTGAGTATGGACTTCATGCCGATCGCTCCCACAATTCCGACAGTCGCGGTCGCCGCCACTGCCTGGGTGCGCGCGGACGGGAGCGCGAGCGGGAGCAGGGCGAGTTGCCACGCCTTGCGGTCGCCGTTCGACTCGTGGTCGAGGCGGCCGCGAAGCTGCTCCAGCGCGCGCCGCGTTCGCGTACGCACGGTTTCGACGGGGAGGTCGAGGCGCAGGGCCACCTCACGCGGAGGCAGCTCATCAAAAAAGCGCAGCACGACGACATCCCGATAGGGTTCGTCGAGCGATGTCACCGCCTCGACCAGCTTGCGCTGCGTCTCGAGGCGCGCGGCGATCTCGCCCGTTGCCGGCATCGCCTCGGGTCGCGCCGCCGCCTGTTCACGGCGGTCGATGCGGCCTTCGGTGCGACGGCGCATGCGGGCGAGATTGCGAGCGACCGTCGCCAGCCACGGCTTGAGCGGCCCCGGACGCGACGGCGGCTTCTCCAGCGCGGCGAGCAGCGTCTGCTGTACGACATCGTCCACTTCGTGGTCGTCGAGTAGCAGCTTGCGCGCCACGTTGCGGATGAAACCGGCGTGGGCAACCAGGGATTCGGGGCTGGGAATGACAATCCTCTCTGACATCGCTCTTACCCCCGGCTTGCCGCCGATGGGAGGAGCGGTTCAGGGACGAGGATAAATCTTTGCGTGGCCGCGCGCGAAAGTGATCAAAAGTCGGTCGCCATCGGGGGAAAAGGCGAGCGCGGAGGGCCAGTCGGGCAGGTCGCCGATTGTGCCGCCGACGCGACCGGTCTTCACGTCGTAGAGCGTGACGACCTTGCGGTTGCCGCCGACCGCGAGCGTCTTGCCGTCGGGGGAGAAGGCGAGCGTGCGCACGACGGTGCCGAAGATCATGTGGCGCGCCTCGCCCAGCTTGTCGATGTTCCAGACGCGCACGATGGTGTCGTCGGCGCTGCCGCCGGTGGCGAAGTGGTTGCCGGTCGGACTCATGGCGAGCGCGAAGATGTAGCCGTCGTGCCCCTTGCTGCGGCCGAGCAGCTTGCCCGTGGCGACATCCCACATGGTGACGTGGCCGGATGTCGATGTGGCGACGGCGCGCGCGCCATCGGGCGTGATGGCGAACTGCCAGAGCTTGCCCGCGCCCTTGAGCGCGCGCACAGATTTCTGGAACGGATCGCCCCAGACAAGCACTTCGTCGTTCGGGGCAGCGCTCAGGATCGTCTTGCCGTCACGCGAAACGGCCGCGGAGAAGCTCACGACCGGATTCACCTCCGGGTGTGCGAGTGCGGGGGCGCCAGCGCCGACGGGCACGAGCGAAAACGTGTTGCCCTTGCCGGTGTAGAGCAGGTTGCGGCCATCCGCCGTGAATGCCACATCGTGCACGGTGAAGCGCGTCGCGTACTCGTGGACGAGATCGCGGGTCGCGGCGTCTTCGAGGCGCAGCGACTGACCGGTACCGATGGCGAGTAATCGACCGTCGGGAGACCACGCCGCGGCGTAATAGCCATCACAGTCGGAGCGGCAAGCGGCGACGGCGAAAAGCAGCAGGAGAGCGATGCGCATGGAAGAACGGTAGCCCCTCCCCCGCGCCCCCTCCCATCACTTCCGCGATTCGAATCGATTCGCAGCAGCCGGCGACTATTTGGACTTCAGCCGGATAATCGTGGCGGTGTCAGATTCCGCGCCGACGCGCGCCTCGAACAGGCGCCCGCCCACGCTCGCCACGATGCGCAATTCACCCTCCGGCGCGTTCGGCACGACCAGCGGCTGCACACCGGGGCCAGGATAGTCTCCTAGGTAGCGGCCGTCCTTGGCGTCGAAGAGTTCATACGTGTGTCCGCGCTGCGGGTTGCCGGCGCCCTCCTCGAGTTGCAAGGTCAACGTCCGCCCCTCCGAGAGTTTCACGCGCAGGTCCGCATCGCCGCTCTTGGGCAGCAGCACGACGCGCGGCGCGGCTCCGGAGAAAGTGACCAGCAGATGAAAGTCACCCTCGGCTATGTGCTCAAACACCACCCGCCCACTCTCGTCGGCGGACGCGCGCCATCCGCCCAACGCCGTCTGCAAGGCGCCGGAGTGCAGGCGCACCCACGCACCTTCCGCCGGGCCGCCGTCCGGCTTGCGCACGGTCGCGACCACGCGGCGCCCGCGCGCAAGCCGAATCGTGCCGAGATCGACCTGGCTCGTAGGCGAGAGATCCATCACGTCGGACACCCATCCAGCGCGCCCGTGCGCACCCAACGTCAACACGTGGGTTCCCGCCTCGAGGATGGCGACGCTCCCCGACGTGCCCTCGTCGAAGTAGGAGGATCTGTGAAACGCACCGACAGTCCAGAACTTGCGTCCCGCGGTTTCCAGCCAAACCGAGACGCGAACGAGTGTGAAACTGAACTGGCCGATGTAATCGGCATCGTCCATGCCCTTGGCCCCGACGGTGACGCGACCGCGCCGAAACACGACCAGTTCGATCTCTGCGCCCTCGGTCGTCAGATCCACGGAGACCGGCTCCATCCGATCGTCGATGCGAAAGCCGCTCTCGATACCCCTTTCGGTGTCCACCACCGCAACCTGATAGCGCGCCGGCGCGAGCCCTTCGATCCGGAAGCGCCCGTGCGCGTCGGTGGTGTAGCTACCCCACTTGCGCGTGTCGATGGCGGGCGGGATTCCGGGTGGCACCGCCGCGACCTGCACGCCGGCGTAGGGTTGCCCGTCCTGGTCCTTGACGACACCCGTCAGCGTGCCCGGCGCCGCCACCACGATGCGCACCCCCTCGGCGCGCCGCCCCTCCTCGACGACGACGAGAGTGCTGATGCCGTCCGGCCGCGTGCGCCCGTCGTAGCGCACGACGGCCCACGTCCCGGCGGGCACGCCGCGCACATGGAAAGTGCCGTCCTTGGCGACCATCGCGCGCACGTTGGCGACTTCGACGTAGCCGCCGGCAAGGGGCGCTTCCTGCGCATCGACGACCAGGCCGCTCAACTCGCCCATGGCGTCGAGAACGATCTCCCCCGCATCGACATCCTGCCCCGGTTTCACCTCGATCCAGGTGCGCGCGGTAGCGTGGCTCGTCGACTCGACGTCGAGCGGGACAACGTTCGTCCGCAACACGTAGAACTCGTCGCTCTCGAACGTGCCGTCCGCGCCGATGTCCCCACTCAACCGTCCGACCAAGCCGGGGAGATAAACCCCGACCGCGGTGTACGTTGCCGCCTCGATGGGCGTCACGCCCGCTGCGCGAACGCGCCCTGTAATGCGCGAAACCGGCCACAGCCGGATGTCGATGCCCTCGCGCCGTTCGCCCGGCGAGATCTTTAGCTCGCGGCTAATCGACTGCTCCGGCCCCAGGACGCCGTATTCGCCGATGCCGACACCGGGCTTCGACGCGGTGGGCGTATCGCGATCGCTCGCACCCTGCATTTCGTAGCGGCCGATCTCGTCGCACGCCACCCGCTTCTCGCCGATGGAGACGATCGCACCCGGCACCGCATCGCCGTGGATGTCGAGCACACGCCCCGCGATCGTGGCGCCGCGGTTCAGCCACGCTTTGGCGATCGGCAACGCCCCCGCGTTGAATTCCCACTGGTTGTGATAGACCGGATAGTCCACATGCACGACGCGAACGTGTATCTCGATTCCGCCCTCCGGCAGGCCCGCGAACGGCGCCAGCCCGCCGTCGCCCGTCGTGAATTCCTGCCACCCGAGCGCCTGCCGGTTTTCACGGCCGTCCTCGTCGCGCTGGAAGGCGACAAACGTCGCGCGGACGCGTGCTTCGGCGACCGGCTTGCCGTCGGGGGCGAGAACGCGCACGGCGAACGGATGGCCATCGGCGACACGCAGCGGCTTGCCCGGCTCCCAGCCCCAGAGCGTCCCGATCGCGACGCGCGGATGGAGCACGCGCAGCGCCTGCCCCCGCTCGGGGCGGCGCGTCCACTCGATACGGCCGTCGGCGCGCGTACGGCCAACGGGAACCCAGCCATCCTCGGTAAGAGCCTCCACCACTGCTCCGTCGATGGGCTCGCCTGCTTCCGTCTGCACGACGACCGACGAGGCGGAGGGGGGTTCGGGGGGCCGCGGTTCGGAGGCGCGCACGGGCGGCGGCGCAAGCTGCGAGGCCGGTGCGCGCGCACGACGCGCGGTCTCCGCGTCGCCGCCCCAGACCAGCCAGCCAACCACCACGAGCACGATGGCGAGGAGAATGCGAGCCATCCCGCTCACCGCCGACGCACCCGCACGGCGATTTTCGCATGGTCGTCGATGTCGAACCAGCGCTCGAAGGCGACGTTGTTCCAGTCGCCGACGGCGCGCGCCTTGAGCGGCACGCTCGAAGCGTGCGGCAGCCGCACTTCGCCGTTCGCGTCGGCCTGCTTGCGGCCGAGCAACCGACCGGTAACGCGTTCGTACAACCAGACGTGGGTCGTGCCCAGCGTCTTGGCGGCGCCGTCCTTGACGCGGATAACAAGCGGCCGGCCGCCCGCGAGTTGGAGATCGAGACTCAGGTCGCCGTCGCTCTTCAACGGCTTGGCCAGCGGAGCGGCGTCCAGGTGGTCGATCACGATATAGAGGTCGCCCTCCGGATTGCGCTCGAACTCGCAGCGCCCGTTCTCGTCGGTCCAGTCGCGCCAGATCCAGTCACCGCGAAGTGTGCCGCGCCGGTAGATCGTCACGGACGCGTCCGCGGCGGGAGCGCCGTTCGGCATGCGCACCGTGACCACGGCGTCCCGGCCCCTGTGAAGCTCGACCGTGCCGAAGTCGTGGAACGATCCGCGGCCGAGAACGACTTCGTCCGATTGCCAGCGCGCGTACGCCTCGGCTTCGACCACGAGCACGTACGGCCCCTCCGCTTCGAATTCGAGTTCCGCATCGAGGGATGCGCGTCCACCGAACGTCTCGGCGTGCCCGACGTACTGACGCAGGATTTTGTCTTCGCCGAACTTTGCCGTGGCGATCAGACGACGCAGCGAAACGACGGTGGTGCCGAGCTTGCCGTCGTCCGGCCTGACGCTGAACCGGACTCGGCCGCGGCGCCGGGCGACCAACTCGATCTCGCCCATGTCGTCCCGCACGTCCACCACGAGCGGCTCCATGCGCTCATCGATTTCGAAGTCCGAGAGGGTGCCGGAGCGCGTGTTCACGATCGCGACCCGGTAGCGCGCCGGGGCGAGCCCCTCGATCCGAAACCTGCCGTCGGCATCGGAGCGATACTCGCCCCACTGGAGTACGTCGACGACGCCGCGCGTGGCCAGCGGAACCGCGGCAATCTGGACGTGGGCGTAGGGCTTCCCCGCTTGGTCCTTCGCAACGCCGACGACTGCGCCGCGCGCGGCCGAGGGCGTCTCGATCGCAGGACGGTCGAAGCCACGGCTCCAAACGAACCAGCCCACGCCAGCCGCGACGAGGACGAATACCGCCACTAAGGACCGAGTCACAGGGCGTAGCGTAGCACCCCCGCGTGCGGCACGCATGCCGCGTAGAACCGTCACAAACCGCTACCGGGGAACCGCTTACGCGCGGCCGAGGCGATGCTGTTGCGGTTAAAGCGCGGCGGCTCGGCTGCGGAGGATGTCGAGGACCTTGCGGGCGACGAGGCGCAGGCGCGGCTTGCGGGCGATGAGGCGCGCGACCGGCGGGCTCATGCGGTAGTAGGCCGCCACGAAACCGCGGCCGAAGGGGTTGGACATGAGCGAGCGGTCGCGGAACTTGCGCAACTGCTCTACCTCGGGCGCGTCGATGTCGCCGTAGGCGGCGGTGGCGATGAAGCACATGCGGCTTTCGACCTTCGTGCGCTTGACCATCTTGCCCTGCTGCTCGTCCCAGGTCTCGTCGATTGAGGTCACCGCCTCGGCCGCCGTCACGGGGTGCGGGGTGATCTCCTGGAACGCGCGACCGCCGCGTTTGGCCTTCTTGTAGGCGCGCGCGATGGCTTCACCGTGCTCGGATGTGGCGCCGTGCGGTGCCGGGGCGCGGACGATGGGAACGGCATCCGACTCCGGGGCCGCATCATGCGGTGCCGGCTTTTGGGCGTCTCCGAAGGAGAGATCAGTCGTACTATCGCCGTCGTTTGCCATTACTTCCCGCCTCCAGTGTAAACGTTCACACGCCCAGAGGTTCGAAGTGACCGGCGGGATTCGGTTCGAGGTGACTCAAACCCGGACTTCGGCATCCCCACCGAGCAAATCCGAACGCTCACGGAGCACTGCGTCTACTTCATCGACAAGGAACTCCTCGACCTGAAGCGACGCACGGCCGCACCAGCGCAGAAGGTCCCCGTCGGCGGTCAACAGTTCCTGAACGCCTACGAAGTCGGGGTCGCCCTCCAGGCGATCGAGGAGGTCGTTGCGATCGGCGCCGTCCTTGAGAGCATCCGAGGCGGCGCGGGCGTGGACGCGGATCTTTTCGTGCAGTTCCTGGCGATCGGCGCCCTGCTTGACCGCCTCCATGAGGATCGTTTCGGTGATCAGGAAAGGCAGTTCGCGGCGCAGGTTGGCCTCGATCCGCTTGGGATGCACGACCAGCCCGCCCGCCACGTTGCGCACCAGCTGCAGGATCGAATCGACGGTCAGGAAGATCTCGGACATCGCGAGACGCCGGTTGGCGGAGTCGTCGAGGGTGCGCTCGAGCCACTGCGTCGCCACCGTGTAGGCGGGGTTCTGCGAAGTCGCGATGGCGAAGCGCGCCAGCGCCCCCACCCGCTCCATGCGCATCGGGTTGCGCTTGTGGGGCATCGCGCTCGACCCGATCTGCTTGGTCTGGAAGGGCTCCTCGATTTCGCCGAGGTGCTGCAGCAGGCGCATGTCGTTGGCGAACTTGGACGCCGACTGGGCGATGCCGGAAAGCATCGCGGCGACGCGCGCGTCCTGCTTGCGCGTGATCGTCTGGCCCGAGACGGCGATCGAACGCTCGAAGCCCGCCTTGCCCACCACGCGCCGGTCGAGTTCGCGCACCTTCTCGTGGTCGCCCTCGAAGAGCGTCAGGAAGCTCGCCTGCGTCCCGGTCGTGCCCTTGACCCCGCGGAACGAGAGCGTGCTCTCGATGTACTCGAGGTCGGCCAGGTCGAGCAGGAAGTCCTGCACCCACAACGTGGCGCGCTTGCCCACCGTGGTCGGCTGCGCCGACTGGAAGTGGGTGTAGCCGAGGCAGGGCTGGTCGCTCCACTCGCGCGCGAACTTCGACAGCTTGTCGATCGCGTCCACCAACCCGGCCTTCACCAGCGACAGCGCCGCCCGCGAGACCAGAATGTCGGCGTTGTCCTGGATGAACGCGCTCGTCGCGCCCCAGTGCATGATCGGCTTCGCATCGGGGGCGAGCGCGCCGAAACTGTGCAGGTGCGCCATCACGTCGTGGCGCAGTTCCCCCTCGCGCACCGCGATGTCCGCCAGGTCCACGTCGTCGAGGTGCGCGCGCATCGATGCGAGTTGCCCCTCGCTGATGGGCAGCCCCATTTCCGCTTCCGACTCGGCGAGCCAGAGCCAAAGCCGGCGCCACTGGCGCGCGACGTGGAGCGACGAGAAGACCTGCTTCATCGCCGTGCTTGCATAGCGACCGGAAAGCGGGCTTTGGTAGGTGGCGCCAGTATCGTTCATAGCCGGATAGCCCCCATTATCCGGCAGCGTCCAAACGACCCGTGCTCTACAGCATCGCCAAGCCCCTCCTCTTCCGTCTCGACCCCGAAAAGGCGCACCACCTCGGCCTCTGGGCGGCGCAGCGAGGCGGCGCGTGGCTCGGCAATCTGCTCGGATCCAAGGCGGAGATCGCGCGCCCGGTGGAAGTCGCCGGGCTGCAGTTTCCCAACGCCGTGGGCCTCGCCGCGGGCTTCGACAAGAACGGCGTGGCACTCCCCTTCTGGCGCGCCCTCGGCTTCGGCCACGTCGAGTTCGGCACCGTCACGCCGCGACCGCAGTTCGGCAACGATAAGCCGCGTGTCTTTCGCTTCCCCGCCCAGCGGGCGTTGGGCAACCGCCTCGGGTTCCCCAACAACGGAGCCATGATGGTGGCGCAGCGCATTCGCCGCGACCGCGAACGGGGCGATGTCATCGGCATCAACCTGGGCAAGAACAAGGACACCCCCAACGAGCGCGCGGTGGACGACTACCTCTCCGCGCTCGAGGCCACACGCGGCGTCGCCGACTACTGGGTGGTCAATGTCAGCTCGCCCAACACGCCGGGCCTGCGCGAACTGCAGTCGAAGCAGTACCTGACCGACCTGCTCAGCCAGGTGCGCGAGGCGGCCGGCGAGGTGCCGCTGTTCGTGAAGCTGAGCCCCGACCTCGACGAGGCGGGTCTGCAGGACGCGGCGGAATCGGCCAAGGCGAGCAACTGCGCCGGCGTCGTTGCGACCAACACGACGCTCGAACGACCGGACGGCATCGAGCCGTTCGAGGGCGGTCTTTCGGGAGCGCCGCTCGCGGGCCGCAGTCGCGAGGTGCTCATCGAGTTGCGCC
>CBDURV010000050.1:0-12414 GCA_965369495.1 uncultured bacterium | reverse complement strand
GATCCGGCGGGAGACAACCGAGCGCCAGAAGAAGTTGGGCATCATTCCCGCGAACACCACGCTCGCCGATCGGCCGGAGGATCTCAAGGCGTGGGACAAGCTGCCCGCGGATCACCGCCGCCTGTTCGCACGCCAGGCCGAGGTCTTCGCCGGATTCATGGAGCAGACCGATCACGAGGTCGGGCGTTTCATGGGCGCGCTGGAGGACATCGGCGAACTCGACAACACGCTCTTCATCTACATCGCCGGCGACAACGGAACGAGTGCCGAGGGTGGCTTCGTCGGCATGTACAACGAGATGACCTACTTCAATCAGGTCACCGAGAAGGTCGAGGATCTCATCCCGCTGATCGACAAGTGGGGTGGCCCGGAAACCTTCCCGCACATGGCCGCCGGCTGGGCCGTCGCATTCGATGCACCTTTCAAGTGGACCAAGCAGGTTGCCTCCGACTTCGGCGGCACGCGCAACGGCGTGGTGATCCACTGGCCGAACGGAATCAAGGACAAGGGCGGCATCCGCACGCAGTTCACGCACGTCATCGATGTGGCCCCCACCATTCTGGAGGCCGCGAGCCTGCCGGAGCCCAAGAGCGTCAACGGCACGCCGCAAACTCCCATCGAGGGCGTCAGCATGCTCTACACCTTCGACGACGCCGAGGCGAAGGAACGCCACACCACGCAGTACTTCGAGATGTTCGGCAACCGCGCGATCTATCACGAAGGCTGGCTGGCGCGCACCATTCACCGGGCGCCGTGGCAGACCGGCAAGCAGAAGCCGTTGGAATCCGATGTCTGGGATCTCTACAACGTGCGCGAGGATTTCAGCCTCACCACGAACCTGGCCGCCGCGCAGCCCGATCGGCTGAAGACGATGCAGGCGCTCTTCATGACCGAAGCCAAGAAGTACCACGTGTTGCCCATCGACGACCGGACGGTTGAGCGGGTGAACCCCGCCATCGCCGGGCGACCCGATCTGCTGGGCGGCCGCAAGTCGCTCACGCTCTACGAAGGCATGACCGGCATGCTGGAGAACACGTTCATTAACGTGAAGAACCAGTCGATGTCGATCACGGCGGATCTGACAATCCCCGAGGGCGGCGCGAAGGGAGTAATTCTGACGCAAGGCGGTCGCTTCGGCGGCTGGTCGCTCTACGTGAAGGACGGCAAGCCGGTCTACACCTACAACTTCCTCGGACTCGAGCAGTACCACGTGGCCGGAAAGAGCGCGATTCCCGCCGGACGCGTAACCGTCCAACTCGACTTCGCCTACGACGGCGGCGGTCTCGGCAAGGGCGGCAAGGCGACGCTGTCGGTGAACGGCAAGCCGGTTGCCGAAGGACGCATCGAAAAGACGCAGCCCCTGATCTTCTCGGCGGACGAGACCGCAGACGTTGGCCTCGACAATCAGACCCCGGTCGCCGAAGGCATCGGCATCGGCCCGGCGGAAACGCGCTTCAACGGCAAGATCCACAAGATCGTCGTCGAGGTGAAGGAAGCGAAGAAGTAATAGACTGGGCGCGATGAGAATCGTGCCTTTGCTCCTGCTCTCGGGTGTCGCGTTCGGCCAAGTCGCGACGCCCGAGGAACAGGCGCAGCAGAAGTACCGCGCCTATCTGGAGTACCGGCGCGATGACATGCGGCCGCGGACGCGCATGCGGCTGATTCGGGAGATGGCGCGTCTCGACTCGCCCACCGCCCGCAAGGCGCTGCTCAAGATCGCACGCAGCGCGCGCACGAAGGACGAGGCCGTCATCGCGATCTTGTCGGTCGGGCGCGTCGCCAAGCGCGACACGGTCGAAAAGCTGATCCTGCAGATCGCCAAGAAACCGGAACCCGCGCGCATCGAGGCGCTGGCCGACTCGCTCGCGTCGGTCGTGGACGCGGGAGCGCGCACCTGGATCGCCACAAAGGCGCTCGACCAGCGCAAACCGGAAATCCTCTATGCGGTCGCGCTGGCGCAGGCGAGCATCGCCGACAACGTCGCAGCCCCGAAACTGATCGCGCTCTACAACAAGACGAAGAACATCGACGTGGCGCACGCCACGATTCGCGGGCTCGCGGCGCTGGCCGGTCCCGGCGTGACCGAGACGCTCGACGCCGCCGCGAAGCACAAGGACTGGCGCGTGCGACTGGCGGTCGCGCACGCCCCGACGCACGCCATACGCATGCTCGACGACACCAGGCCGCAGGTGCGTCAGGCGGCCGCAGTCACCTGCGCACAGCTCAAGATCCCCGATGCCGCCGACGCGCTGATTCGACTTGTGGAGGCGGATCCCCGCCTGCGCACCCGCCACGACGCGTCGAAGGCGCTTGCCGCGATCAGCGGCCGCGATTTCGAACTCGACGCGGCGGCGTGGCGACGCTGGCGCAAGGAGCAGACCGGCGAGGCGAAGCCGGGCCGCGTGACGGTCGCGCGCTACTACAAGTTCGGCATCTACTCCGACCGCGTGCTGTTCGTGGTGGACACGTCCGGCTCGATGAACTGGTCGTATCACTTCAAGCCCACCCGCATCGATGTGGCGCGCCGACAACTCGACAAGGTGCTGCGCAGCATCCAAACAAATGCGCTGGTCAACGTGATGACCTACTCCGACAAGGTGCGCATGTGGCAAAAGAAGGAGATCACCGCGAACGAAAAGAACATCCAGCGCGCCGTCGCCTGGTCGCAGAAATCGCTGGCCAAGCCCGACGGCAACACGCACACCTACACCGCGCTCAAGAAGGCGTTCGAGCGCAACCCGGAGTTCGACACGATCTACTTCCTGTCGGACGGCTCTCCCAGCGACGGCGACTACGTTTCGCCCGAAGGCATCGTCTACAGCGTGCGGGCCTGGAACCGCTACCGGCGTGCGCGCATCAACACCATCGCGCTCACACTCGAAAACGTCGATCGCGGCCACCCCAACGAGGCGACCAGTTCGCTGGTGCGCATGAAGGAACTCATGCGCGAGTTGGCCCGCGCGACCGGCGGCGACACGGTCGTGGTCGTCAGCGCGCCCCCGAAGTAACACGACAGCGCTGTCGGCTTGCCGCTCGCTGCGCTCCGTGAATTGTGAGTCAGCGGATAGGTGTGCGCCGTCGCGCTGTGATAAAATTCGAAAATCCGTGCTGCCCACGGGAGTTTGATCATGGAAAAACGGATCTACATTGAAACCACGATCCCGAGCTTCTATTTCGAAGCGCGATCCGGTGCTGAAATGGTCGCTCGCCGCGAGTGGACTCGCAGATGGTGGCAGGACGCAGGCACGCGATTTGAACTTGTGACGAGCGTCGCAGTCATCGAGGAGCTCGCCCGCGGAGACTTCCCGGCTCGCGAAGACTGTCTGCGACTCATCGAGCCGTTGCCTCTGGTACCGATCGAGTCGGCTGTGACGGAAATTGTGGAGACCTACGTCGCTCGCAAGGTCATGCCCAGCGATCCGGTGGGAGACGCGCTGCATCTGGCTGTGGCGTCCTACCACCGCTGTGACTTCTTGCTCACCTGGAACTGCCGCCATCTTGCGAACGCGAACAAGTTCAGCCAAATCAGGCGTGTCAACACGATGCTGGGGCTGATGGTTCCCGCACTCGTGACGCCGCTGGAACTGCTGGGAGACGACGATGACGAAGGCTGACGACGAGGGAATCCGGGCGGTCCGCGAAATACGGGAGGAGATCTCGACCGAGTGCGCGAATGACCCCAAGACACTCGTCGAGCACCTCGTGGCGCAGCAGGAGCAATACCGAGAGAGGCTGCTCCACGGCGTGGCTTCCCAATCAGGCGACACAGCAAACGACACGTAGCCGTGCGCGCGCGGAACCGCTACCGGCGTGCGCGCATCAACACCATCGCGCTCACACTCGAAAACGTCGATCGCGGCCACCCCAACGAGGCGACCAGTTCGCTGGTGCGCATGAAGGAACTCATGCGCGAGTTGGCCCGCACGACGGGCGGCGAGACGGCGGTCGTGACGAACGCGCCCAAGAACTAGCGCAAGTCCAGGGTCATCTCCACGTCCTCCGTGCCGACCTCGATCGTCTTGTCGATGCGTGCGCCGCCTGCGCCCTGGAACCCCATGATCTCGCCCGCGGTGATTCGATAGCGACCGGGAATGAGGCCGGTGGCGACCACCTCGCTCTCTCCGTTCGAGTTCAAACCGCGCGTGAACTGCGGGTTGCCCTGGTGAATGGCCCACAAGACGATGCGCGGCGCCACGAACGGTTCGCGCACCAAAATCCGCACACGGACCGACGCGCCCTTATCCATCACCAGTTCTCCCAGGTCGTTGTCACCCGGTTTGACCTCGAAGTCATGGCGGATGAGAGGAACCGAGTTGGGGATATCGACGAAGAGCGTGTAGCGGCCGGGGCGCATGCCGCCGACCACCCACTCCTGCTCCTTGGCGCTGGCGCTGCCGTCGAACACGGCCTCCTCGAGGGTGTCGGAAGCGTAGAGGCGAACGGCAACGGGCAGACGGCGGTTCTTCAAGAACGCGGGCAGGCGAAAACGCAGCGTAGGGCCGACGGCCAACCGGAGCACAACGTCGTCGCGCGCTCCCTCGATCGCCACGCCCACCACCGGGGAGAGAACGGGATGGTCGGCTGTTAGCGTTCCGGCGCGCCCCACGACCGTCAGCAACTCGAACGCGCCCGTCTCGCGATTCGGGCGCACCCCCGCCCGCCCGAACATGGCCGGCGCTCGCGGCGCGCCCTCCCAGACGACGCGCACGTCGGAAACGCTGTACCCCTCCGGCACTTCGACGTGCCCCTTGACCGGCACAAGCAGGTCGTAGTCGAGTTCAAGCAGGTTGGCGGCACCCGCCGCCAACTCGACCTCCGCAAGGACGAGTTCGTGGCGGGCAACGCGCATGCGATAGCGGCCGGCGTCGAGGCCGAGAAACTTCCAACCGCCCTCGACCTCTTCGCGGGCACGGCGAGGAAACATGTTGCGGCTATCAATCGTCTGCCAGCGCTCGCCGATCCGTTTCTGGAACTCGAAGCGCGCGCGCTTCGGGGCGGTTCCCTTCACGCGCACCAGTAGATCGATGCCGCGCTGCAGGTCGAACGTGTGGCGTATCGGTGCATCGCCTTCGCCCAGCACCACCTTCGCGATCTCGGTGCGGTAGCCGGCAACCGTCAAGGACATCGTGATCTCGTCGCCCGGCTTGAGCGAACGCGGCAGCGCGGCAACCGCCTTGTACGAGCCCGTCTCGTTGTCGACCTGCACGTCCGACATCTGCAGCTGGTTCGCCCACAGCCGGAAGCCCTTCGGCAACCCCGGCTTGCCCTCCAGCTTGGCGAGCAGTTCCACCGCGCGCTGTGTCGCGAGAACATGCTCGATGGTGATGTCACCCTTGCGCAGGTCAACAGTGCCGAGCACCATGCCGCGGTAGCCGCTCGGCCCGGTCATGAGCTTCACGTCCGCAAGCTGCCCGAACAGCATCTCCATGCGCGCCTTGCCCTCGGTGTCCGTCGTCGCACTGGCCATTAGGTTGTTGCCCGGGTTGAACACCGCCAGCTTGGTGCCGACCGCCGGCGTGCCGTCCGCATTGCGAATGAGATAGTCGATGTTGCACGCCTTGCTGAACTCGATCCCGCGCCCCTCGGTCTTGTCCGCGTGGCAGTAGAGTCGCGCGGCGGTGGCGTCGGGGCCGTAGGCGATCGCGTGAAACGTAGCGGGCGGGCAGTTGCGCAGCACCAACCGACCGCTCTCCATGATCCCCTCCGCGGGCGGGTTCTGCATGAACGCGCCGGGGTCCGCCTTGACGACGATCTTCGTGCCGTCGGCGGGCACGGGAATTTCCCCGTCGCTCACTTCGAAGGTGATCGTGCGCGGCAACTCGATCTCAATCACGACCTCGGTGTCACCGGGCTTGACCTTTACCGGACGTACCAGCCCGGGACCGGGCCGCGGTTTTGGCTGGCCCGGTCCGACCGCCAGCAACTGCACCTTGTCTTCGGGATGCAGCCCGGTAATGCGCGCCTCGCCGTGCTCGTCCGTGACCGACGGCTCGTTGCCGTAGTCCTTGTAGCGCTGCGAGGTGTAGACCGTCGCGCCCTCGACCGGCCGCTGCCCCTTCTTGTCGCGCACGATGACCTTGAGCGCGCGCTCTTCCTTCAGAGAGACAACGATCTCTTCCCGCGCGTCCCCCAGCTTGAATTCGTGCACGCCGCGTGCAAAACCGGGAGCGCCCGCCCAGATGCGGTACTCGGCAGTCGCAAGTCGCAACTCCAGCCGACCGTTTCCATCCGTTCGCGTGTTCTGCAGGGCGCGCGCGAACTTGCGCGGCCCCATGCGCGGGTAGGTAACCAATTCGTGAATGCGGATCTTCGCAGCGGCCACTGCGGCACCACCCGCATCGACTGTGCGCAGAACGACAGTGGCACCCGGCTTGAGCGGTATGGGCTGCTGCTTCGACTCGGGCTGATTGAGCGCGATGTGACCAAGACCAAATCCAACGCGGCCATCGGGAGCGTCAGCGCGCAGGTGAAAGATCCGGGTTTTGGAGGGCGCGGGAACCTTTATCGAGTAACTGCCGTCCTCGCCGGTTACGCATTCACCGCCGCCTTCGATCGTAACTCGCACACCACCCAGCGGCGCGTCGCCGGTGACCGTGCCGACGAGGCGGTGCGCGGCGACCGGCGCAGGCTCGTCGGGCTCCGGATCCTCGACCGGCACGGACTCGACCGCCCCTCTCCGCTCCGTGGCGGTGCGCACAGGTTTGTCGTCATCGCGCGTGAGTTGCCACAGGACTCCCCCGCCGACCAGCAGGAGCAGTACGACCGCCAGTAGTCTCATGCAACGCAGCTTAACGGCGCGGTGGAATCACGTTGAGTTCAGTCGTTTCGTTCGCGCGCAGTTCGACTTCGTGGCGCTGCTCCCAGCCGTCGCCCGAGATGATCGCAATGAACCGACCCGGCGGCAGGGGCCGCACCCAGTTGTCCCACACGGTTCCATTCATCAGGGCGCGGAAACGAACCCCCGTCACTGGGTCCTCAAGCGCCACGCTTTCCATGAACAGAATGTCGCGGCGGCGCGGGAACGTGATTTTCAAGGTCGATTGGCGATGAAGAACGAGTTCGAGCTTTAGGGTCGCGGCCGTCACCGCCAGCGGGGCAGCGCAGTACCCGGATTTCCACGCCTGCACAAAGAGCGGGACGTCGGCGGGAAGCTCAATATTGAACCGCCCATCAACGCCGGTCCGTCCGGTGGGATAGAAAATTCGCGGCAGTTCCATGGTGCGACTGCGCACGCGAAGCTCCACGCCGCCCACGGGGTTGTCGCGTGCGTCTACGACCCGGCCCGCAATGGTCCGGATCGCGCCGGTCGTGGTTTCTCCGAAATCGAACGCGTCCTGCTGGGCCGAGAGATCGAGACGCTTCATCCAGATCGAGCTGGTGGCGGAAACACGCAGCCAGAACAACCACTCTCCCTTCCCGGCCAGGCGTGCTGCGACGGATCCGTCTTCGTCGGTTGTCGCTAACTTGTGCAACCCGCGCTGCGTGAGCGACGTGCCGAACAGTACGGCGCCCACGATTGGGCGGCCGCGGGAGTCGATGAACCGACCAGTCAAATCAAGGCCCGCAACGAGGCGGATCTCGACCGTGCCCGGGCCCGGCAGAGTCCACTTCGGAATGAGGAGCTCGGGGTATCCATCGACGCGAATGGAAAGCGTCCGGACGGAGCGTCCTGCGTTCGATTCCGGGCGCCAGACGGTGCGCGTGACGCGGTCGTGCCCGGCGTTGCGCAGCTGTCTCTTTCGCGGCGAAAAGCCGATATCCGCGGGTTGCTCGGCGGGCAGCGGCGACCCGTCGGGCAGGCGCACGATGATCGTCAGTTCACCAGCCGGATGGATGACGATCGTCTCCGGCTCGCCGTCCGCGGACGCCCGCGACCGTGCGACGTGGCGGGCGAAGGCGGGGCCGTCGCCCTTTACGCGCGCCGTCAGGTAGAGCTCTTTCCCCGCCGGAGCTTGCGCGAGGATGACAGCGCGTCCGTCGGTATCCGTCAGCACGTCCCGCTTGCCGCCGAGAACCTGGACCCGGGCGCGCGGAGCACCGCCGGGATCGACGACGCGAACCGGAAGATAGGAGACCTCTTCCAACGGAAGGCGAACCTCGAACTGCTCGCGCGCCTCGCCCGGCCCCAGATCCACATCGAGCTGGAACTTCCCGGCGCGCACGCTTTTCCGGTTGCTGCCGGGCACCGGAGTCCAGCCATGCTTCACGTGCAGTTCCCAACGGCCCGGCGGTAGGGTCTCGAAGCGGAAGACGCCGTCGGTTCCGCTGCGCTGGCGACGCCACGACTGGTGTGGAATCGACATAGGGCGCAACGCGACATCGCAGTCGTCGCCAGGAGACCCGTCGGCGCGGACGATGCGTCCGGCAAGCGACGCGGGGCGCATCAGGTGAATCCGCACATCGGGATCGGGCGCACGAACGCGACGCGCGGCGCCGGCGTAGCCTTCCGCCTCGACGCGAAGTTCGCACCCCCCCCCGCCGCGCCCGAGGAAGCGGAAGCGGCCATCGACACCGGTGATCGTCGAGCGTGCCAGCCAGTTGTCGGAGATCACCAGGCGCGCCCCGGCAATACCGTGTTCGCCGTCGTCCATGACACGTCCGGCGAACGTCCGCTCCGGCAAGAGAACCGTGCGTTCACCCGCTGCGGCTTGCCAGACGTAGCCGGGCGCCAACACCCAGCCCGATTCGATCGGCGCGCCCTCCCACGTCACCCAGCCTGATGAGTTCGACGTCAGGACGAGGCGCGGCCATTCCTCCCGACCATTCAGTCCGACCAACACCCGCGCGCCGCGGATGCCGATCCCGAGGGAGTCGACGAAACGAAGCCGGCGCTCCACCGCGCGGCGCATGGTGCGCGCCAGCGTTCCCGGCGTTCCTCTTTGCGATCTCAGGTAGAGCCACTGCGTCGCGACACCGGGTGCCGAGAACTCGAGAATCCAGTCGCCCGAGCCCGGCACGGGAATCGGCCCCGTCCCGTCCGGTAACTCGGCGATGGTCTTCCAGCCACGCGGAGGCTGAATGTTCATCCATTGCTCATCCGTTCGCGCCGACCGCTCCCACCGCACCGCGCGCACGCGCACATTGTTCGCTCCATGGACGGCGCCCTGATAGACGCGCGGCTGGTCCGAAGGGATGGTTTCGGTGGACGGCGGTTTTTCGACCTCCTCCGACAATCCCACCGACACCGAAGCGCGTCGCACCGGGACTTCATCCGGCACCGCCCGGTTGACGTAGGTGACCGTGCCGATTCCGGTGACGATCGCCGCGCAGGCCGCGACAAGCAGCCCCGCTTTCGCAGGCGCGCCCGCCGCCAGCACGACGGCAATCGGCATCCAGGCAGCGCGCTTGCCACCGTGTGCGTCGTCGAGACGGCCGCGAAGCCGATCGAGTGCGCGGCGCGTTCGCGTACGCACCGTTTCGACCGGAACACCGAGCCGCTTGGCGATGTCGCGCGGCGGCAGTCCGTCGAAGAAACGCAGGATCACGACGGCGCGGTAGGGCTCGTCGAGCTGCTGCACCTCATGGGCAATGCGCTTCTGAAGTTCGAGGCGCGTCACGTCATCGACCGTCGCCTCGATTCGACTCGCCGCGAATTCCCGCTCGCGTCGTCGGGAATCGGAACGAAACCGCGTAAACGCGAGGTTGCGCGCAACACGGCGCAGCCACGCGCGCGGTGCCCGCAGGCCGGCGGGCGCATCGAGCGCGGCGATCGAGACCTCCTGCTCGAGGTCGCGCGCGTCCTCGGCGTCGCGCACAAGGCTGCGAGCGAGACGGCGAATGAACTCGCCGTGCTGGAGGAGCAGTTCGGGCGTCGGGATGGCGGCTTCCTTGTGCATCATCCCCTATGTCGATGCCGACCCGCGAATCGGTTCAACGTCTTCATGTTATCGCCGCAAATCGAAGACGAGTTCCGCGTCGTCGGTGCCGTTCAGAGTAATTTCGCGGTCGCCGACGGGAACGGCGCTGTCGATGAAGACCTGGTACACGCCCGCGGGGAGTTGGCCGACGCGCGTCTCGCCATTCTCCGAGTCGACGCGGTGCGCCATACAGAGTTCCGGCGCCGTTTGACGGTAGACCGTCGTCGTGAACGCGGGCGCGACGAAGCCCTCATCGACCCTCACCCGCACGCGCAGAGTCGATCCCGGCCGTGGCTCAAGTGTGCCGAGGTCGTTTCCCGCGGCCCCGAGGTCGATGTCGCGCATGACGACCGGCGCCCCCCTCTCCGGTTCGAGCCAGAGCGAACAGCGCCCCGGCACATAGCCGGTGAAGCGCCAGCGCTCGCCGTCGCGCACGAGTGCAAGTTCGAATTCCTTCTCGCCGCGCAAGAGATAGACGTGCTTCAAGGCGCCAAAACGCTGGGGAAGCGAAACGAGCGTGGTCGGCCCCTCGACGAGGCGCAGCACGATGTCCTCCCGGCCCCCCACCCGCTCGTACGCGCCCAGCGTGGGGTGGGGGATGAGCGACTCGTGCTTGACGCGCAGACGGTACCGAGCGCCCTTCGCAACGAGGCCGTGGAAAAAGCTCCCTCCCCCCACGTAGATGCCCTCTTCCAGCCAGTCGGATTCGGAGATCCGGACCTCCGCACCCGAAGCCGGCTTGCCATCCGGCCCGAGGACGTGGCAAACGACTCGCTCGAGCGAGGACGCGTCGGCGATGAGCGTCGCTTCGCCGCCGGGAGCGAGTTGTGCTCGTGCGACGACGGCGCCCGCCTGATCCGTCCTCAGCTCATAGGTGCCTGGCTCCGCTGTGATTTCGACGGACAGTCCGGAACTCCAGTTCCACATCGTGTCCAACTCGCGCTGCTTGTCCTGGATGCGAACGAGCGTGAGCCATACGTCGTTTTCGGGCGCCTTCCCGCGACCCTCGATGCGCAGCGTGCCGGAGCGGATCGGAATGTCGCCCGCCCAGACGCCAGCGGGCGCGGGCAGTTCCAACGTCGCGACAGTGAATCGCAGGCGGTTCTCGTAGCCGAGGTCTAGATGCGTCTCCCCGCGCTGCGGCACGATCCAACCGGTCAAGCGCCCACTCGACGCATCGAACTGCAGCGTGTCCACGAGCAGTCCTGTGCCGGAGATCTCATCGAACGGGAACTTCTGGCGGCCCTGGATGAGTCGAACATCGAGACGCACGCGCGGCCGGAGCGTGTACACAACCGCGGTGTCGCGACCCCGCAGATCGACGCGACCAATCCACTCGGTCACCGTTTGGCCTCGACTATCGCCGGGACCGTGCAGCACGTAGAGGCTGGCGAATTCGGACGGCAACGCCTCGAAGCGCGCGATTCCATCGGCGTCCGTGCTCACCTCGGCGTCCCAGTTGTACTCGTCCTTCCTGGTCAGGCCGATGGCGATGCCGCGGACGGGGCGGCCATCCGCTTCCCGTAAACGCACTTCGACGCAGTGCCCGCGTTGGAATGCGACCGCCTTGCCGACGCGCGGGGATTCTCCCGCCTCGAGTTGCGCGTAGATGTTGCCCGGTCCGGTGGCGCGCGCGCAAAGCTGCGTCTCCGCGGACCAGCCGGCCACGATGAGCCAGCCGTTACGCAGGATCCCCTCATTCGGTGGATTGACCGAGTCAAGATCATCGATCGGCCGCAGGCGAATGCGCGTTCCGTCGGGCGGCACTCCGAAGTCGCCCGGCAGGATCTTCCAGCGAATCGTTCGTGCCGACGGAGCGTCGCTCTCCACCGCTGGCTCGCCCGGGCGTGCGGCGGCCGCCTCCTCTTCCCCGCGCCCCTTCTCCACCTTCACCGGTCCGTTGCTCACCCGTCGCACGCGGGCCTTCACATCGTCCGATGCCTGCCAAATCAAAAAAGCGCCGCCCAGCAGTAACAGCAGGACGGCGCTTCGCTTCATTCAGATGATTCTAGTCTGCCCAGTAGCCCTCTGCATAGACGGCCATGTCGCCGCTACCCTGCGTGATCTCAAGCGACGGACGCATGTCCGGGCCGAACTTCATGCCGAGGTCGGACGCATAGTTCGTCATCATGTACTTGGTCGTGTAGTCGAGGCGACCCATGCTGAACAACTCGCTGCGGCGCAGGGACTTCTTCCAGGTGTCCTTGCCGCGGACACGCTTCGCCTTGTGCTCGACGACGCTCAGGCGCATCGTCTGACGCATACGGATTTCGAGGTGGGTGATCACAAGCGTGCGGCCCTTGCCTTCGCGCTCGGCGTCGGGCTGGGCCAGTTCGAGGAACTCGCCTTTCTTCTTCCTGCCCTCGAAGTGGAAGTTCCACATGCGGTCGAGCTGGATGGACTCACGCAACATGGGCTGCGGGGCCCGTTCGGATGTTTTGGTCTCTTCCGACCCCTGGGCCATGACGGCCGCGAGGCAGACAAGGACGACTGCTATACCGGTGCGCATACGACACCTCCTTTCCGGGACCCTATCCCTCGTTTGCGCGCTTGCCCC
>CBDURV010000049.1:0-12415 GCA_965369495.1 uncultured bacterium | reverse complement strand
CCATCGTGCTCGACCGGGGCGCGATCGATCTGCTCGGCAGCGGCTTCCGCGTCTGCCCGCTGCCGGACGCCAAGTCCGAGGCGGAGCCCGACCCGGTCCTGGGCGTGCTTGCGGCGGCGGGACCGGTATTCGACGAGGCCGCCATCGCCGTCGCCACCAAACGCTCCCCCGCCGAGGTGGCCAGTTCCCTCGCGACGCTGGTGCGCGAAGGCAAGGTCGACCAGACGACCGATGGCCTGTATCAGACGACCACGGATAGCATCGTGTTTCCGCGGCCGCAGGACCACGCCGCGGTCGCGCGCGGCCTCGCCCCCGGTACGCCCAGGCGGCTCAAGCATCTGGTCGCCTCGGGAACCACCGACGAAATCGCGGCCGAAGCGAGACTGGCAACGCTCACGCTCATGAAGAACGCGCAGGTGGGCCGCGCACGCGTCGCCGCGACGCAGGGGCTCGCCTCCGTCCGCGGGCACGCGCTTGGATCCGAGCACGAACTGTCGCTGCTCTCGGCGCTGCTGCAGGTAGCCGCGTCCGAAGGCACCGAACGAAGCTTCGAGTTGGCGCTCTACGAGATCGGACGAGCGTCGTTCGAGAGCGAGAGTCTGGAACAACTCGAGCGGCTGGCTCGCGTCGCACTGCTCGCCATGCGCCGTGACGGGGATCGCGCCCTCGCGCTCGCCGAGACGATCGACCCGTTCGAGGACCCGGATCTCGAGCGTTTCCGCCAGGCCGCGCGCGCGATGGCGGCACGAAACGGTCAACGCGACCGCAACGAGGAGGTCATGCGCAGCGTCGAGGACTGGGCCGCACGCCATGACGAGTCAAGTGTGCGTCGCAAGCTGCTCGAGTGGCGCGGCTGGGCCGCCTATCAAAAGGCAGAATTCCGCATGGCAGTCACTCTGCATGAAGAGGCACTGGCACTCGCAAACGATGCGGAGTCACGTCTCGCCGGCACGATCAACGTGGCTGAAATATGCGTGGAAACGGGCGACTACGGGCGCGCATTCGAGTTGGCGACCGAAGCCAAGGTCGCCGCGGCGCACTCACGCCATCCGCTCTCCGAGGCGCGCGCGGAACTCATACTGCGCAACGCCGTCTATCGCAGCGGACGCGCCGACAGCGTGGACCATGAGTTGATCGACGCGTTCCCGGCGCTGCATCATTCCAACCTCGAGGCGCAGGTCAACCTGAACGAGGGTGCGGTGGCCTGGCGTCTCGGCGAGATCCCGACGGCGCGCCGCCTCGTGCGCAAGGCGTTTCACATCTGGCGCGCGGGCGGCCATTTGTGGGGCGTCATGCTCACCCGTTCGTTCCTGGCGGCACTTGGCGAGAAAAGTTCTCTGGACGATCCCGCGATGCGCGCGAGCGAATGCCCGTGGCCGGGAGTCTCACTGCAGGCGCTCGGCCTGCTCGCCGCCGCCGACCCGACTCGCGCCCCGCAATTCGAACCAATCGCACGTCAATTCGCGGAGCAATTCGCTCCCGAGTACTGGGGCCTGCGACGCGAAGTATGTTCCATTCACGAAAGCCTGGAGTGGATCCAGCAAGAAAGGACGAAGTAATGGCACCGCAATTGGGGAGCGGAATTTTCCGCATCAATAATTCGGGAGGTGGTTTTGCATACGCAATTTCAAACAACAACGACCGAGAAGTCTGGGCGCTGCACTCCACCTGGGTGAGTCCTCCGCATCCGGGCGGGACGTCCACGCTCGAGGTTCATCCGATCGACCCGGCCCCGGTGCCGGTGGACGTGCCGGCCATGTGCGCGTACTTGACCGGCAAGGGCGAGAATCCCAACGATTTCGTGATCCGCGACCACAGGATCACCACCGAGCATTGCCCCGGCGGCCAAGCACAAGCCTAGTCGAGCTGCGTGTACGCAGCGATCGATTCACGCAACGCGGCGGCCGCCTTCGGGTCGGTCGTCGCGATGTGCTCGAGCGCCTCGGGTATGCGCGCCAACGGTAGCGCGCGCGCCTCGAGCAGGGCGCGCTCGAGCGCATCGGCCCGCGCCGCATCGCCCAACGCGCGCCACGCATCGAGAACCCAAACGCGCGTCGCCGGGTCGCCCACCGACCTCGCGTCCGCGTGTTCCACCAGCACGCGCGCCGCGGCGGTCTCGCCCGCCTCGTGCAACCGCACCGCCAGCAGCGCCTGCAGCCTCGTGGCCGTGCGCGGCTCCATGAGATCCGCTTCGATCCAGCGCGCGAGAGCGGCCGCGGCGGCCTGACACCACTCCTTGTTCGCGCCGACCGGGAAGAGGCGCAGCATCTCGCTCGACGAAAGCGTCTGAGGCAGGAACTGATACGGGTTGTAGTAGACGTACATCGACTTGGGCCGTTCGATTTTGGCCGGGTCCAGCCGCCCCACGCCGTTGATGATCGCGCGCAGCGCCGCGTCGTACTCGCCGCCCGCGGCCAACAGGATCGCGGCGGCGCGCGCGGACCGACGGCGCAGTGGCGACGGCTTGCCGGCCGCCTGCTCGCACAACTCCCGCGTCTTGCCCAGCGCCTTGGCCGCGCCGAGCACCTTTTCCCACGTGCGGATCTCCAGCGCCGCCTGGGCATCCTGGTTGTAATAGCGCTGCAGCATCGGCCGCGACGCCTTGAGGATCAGATCGACCACCTCGATGCGGTCGTCGCCCGCGAGTTGCTCGGACACCTCTTCCAACAGCGCACGCGAATCCGGGCGCTGGTAGTAGTTCGTGCCTCCCTGCATCTGCGTCACGCACCAGCGATAGAGCACGCCCGCTTCGCGCTTCGCGCCGGTACGCGCGTGCACGCGCGCCAGGCGCCGCCCCGTTTCGTAGTCGTACGGATTGACCGCGGCGACGATTTCGCCCAGCAGTGCGCGCAGCGCCGCGTCGGGCTCCTTCTCGTCCTCCAGCAGTTTGAGCAACACGGCGGAGTCCGCCTTGTTGGCCAGACCCGCGCGCAACTTCGCCGCGTACCGCTCGATGATCTGCTCGCGATTCCCGCCGCGTGTCGCGGCGCGTGCCTGCGCATCGAACAGCAGCGCCGCGCGGTCGAGATCGCCGGCTCCGATGGTGCGCACCTGCCGCGCGAGTTCCCGTGCGCCGAAGTCGAGGTCGGCCAGCGCCATCACCGCGAAGAGCGGCGGCTCGGGCTTCGTCTCCTCCTTCGACTCGACCGGAATGCCGCCGCGATAGAGCTTCGTCGTCTCCACCTGCTTGCGCGGCCAGCGCTGCCGCATCAGATTGTTGAGCTGGTACCACGACATGATCACAAAGCGGTTGCGCTTGCGCTGGAAGTGGCGCCACATGCGACGCCAGAGACGGCGCGCCGCCTCCATCTCGCCTGCCTCGACCGCCTTGTGGATCTCCGCCACGTTGGTCGCGGGCACCTTCGCCGCGTCGGTCTTCTGAATGACCTCCTTCGGCGCGGGCTCCTCGAACTTCTTGGCGCGTTCGGGGTTGCGCATGCGCTTCCAGCCGCTGCGCAGACGCTGGCGATACGACTTGTTCTTCGGCTCCGCCTTGGCGAGTTCCTCCAGCAGCAGCAGCGAATCGACCGCACGGCCCAACACGGCGTACTGGCTCGCGAGCCGGTTCTTGTAGGCCGCGTTCTCGGGGTGGTCCTTGACCGCCTGCTCGATCGCCGCCAGCAGTTTGAGCTGGTCGCGCTCCTGCTGGATGATGCGCAACCGCTCGTCGGTCGTCTTCTTGGCGGGCCCGTTCAGCTTCTCCTCCGCCTCGACGATATCCATCGCGATGCGGCTGCCCTCCGCGCCGAGTTGCGTGCGGAACTGGTTGAGCGGCCAGCGAAGCTGCGGATCGGACACGCCCGTCACGATGAGTTGCTTGAGGATTTCGCGCGCGAGCGGACGCGACGTCTGCTTGTCGCCGCTGTTCCAGAGCGCCGCGACGTAGCAGGCGCGCACGAGCAGGTCGCTGTCGAAGCGCTTCCGGATCGCGGTGGCCATCTCGAGCGCCACGTCGGTGTTGGCGCTGCTGCGGATCAGGCCGTTCTGCATCACGTAGCGGTGTTTTTTGGGATCGAGATCCCCCGCGGTCGCGTGGAACTTCTCCAGCACGAACGATCGCACTGCCTTGCTGAACGGCTCCTGCGTGCCCTGCAGCATGTTGAAGACGAAGTTGACCCGGTAGTTCTTGGGAACCTTCTTCCAGAGCTGCCTGAGAATCTCGACGCGGTCTTTCTCGGCGACCGTCGAGACGAGCGTGGCAGGCTGGTAGACGAACATCATTCCGCCCCCCTCCTTGAGCAGCGTCTTGATCTGCTCCGCGTCGAAGAGCGGCTCGCCCACCGCCGCCTGCACGAGGTTGAGCGTGTAGAGCACGCTGCCCGCTTTTTTGGGATCGCGCAGCACGAGGTCCGCCAGTGATCGCGCGAGGCTCACCCGCTGCGGCGCGTCGAGCACCACGAAGCACTGCTGGAAGACGCGCATCACGCCCTGCTGCACCTCGCGCGGCTTGCCGTAGCGCACCAGTGCGGCGAGCCAGTGGCGCCCGAAGGTGAGGGTCGCGTCGGGATCGCGCAAGTAGACGGCCACCGCCACCAGGCGCGGGGCGATGTCGAGGTCGCGCTCGATCACGCCGGTGAAGGCGACACTGCGCAGCAGCTTGCGGGCGCGATCGGTTTCGCCCTGCAGCAGCAGCGGAACGAACAGGCGCGATGCCTCCTCGGGCGCCAGCAGCCCCTGCACATCCCCTTCGCGCTTGCCCGCAAACAGGTACGAAAGGCGCGCGCGCTCCTTTTCGGAACGGCCGCTCTGATCCACCAGCTTGCGCGCGGAGAGCACGAGCCCCCAGTCGAGTCGTTTGCGCACGAGCGTTTCGAGCAGGCCCTCGTCCTCGGGAAACCAGCCGAGTAGCGCGCGGTCGAGATCGTCGGCGGCTTCGATGCGGCCGTAGGCGAAGGCGACGCGCCGAAGGAAGGCGGCGCGATCACGCACGCGCGGGTGCTTGCCCAGCTCCTTTTCGTGCGCTTCGGATCGATCCGACTCGATGCGCTTGCGCTGCGCGCCCAGCAGCTCGCGCGGATCGTCGAGGGTCGCCAGCATGCCGCGCAGTACGCGCTCGTAGTGCTGATCGAATTCGGTCACGTTGGCGGCCCAGAAGCGCGCCCACGGGTTGTCCGACTTGGAATCCGCCTTGACCACCGACAGCGGGCGGCGCGACAACATCAGTTCGAGTGCCTTGCCGTACAGCCCGCGCGCGCGCGCATCCTCGCCGGTCGCCTCGTGCAGTTCCGCGACCTTGGCGAGCAGTTCGATATCGGAGCCCTCGGCGAGCAGCAAGCGCGCATAGACGCGCCGCGCCTGCTCGAGATAGCCCGAATCCTCAAACGTCTCCGCCACCTGCCGCTGGAACGCGGCGTAGTCCGGCACGTCACGCGCGCCGCGGAAGGTCTGTTCCGCCGATGCGATGTCACCCGCCGACAAGAACGCACTGCCGAGGTCCAGGTAGACGTCCGGCGGCACGAGTTGACGCAGGTGCAGCAGGCGCCGGCCGAAGCGCAGTTGTTCCGCGCTCGATCCGCCCGCCGTCTGCCGCACCGCGACGCCGCCCACGATCACCCACGAGTTGGACTGCTTCGGCTTGGCCAGTTCGACCAGTTCGCGCAGCAGCGAGCCGCGCCGTTCGCCCGCGCTGGGGAGCGCCGCCTCGCCGGCGTTCATCATGCCGGGCGTATCGCGCAGCTCTTCGGAAAGGTCGGAGTAGAGCTGGTAGAGGTAGTTCTTGTCGGGTTTGCGCGCGATGCGGGCCAGCGTCACGCGGCGCGCCCACTCGATCACCGGCCGCCCCGCGTTGACATTGAGCAGGCCATCGACGGCGACCGTGAACAGGTCGTCCTTGTCCGCGGTTTCCGCCAGCGCCTGGAACATGCCGACCGCGCGCTCCTGCTGGCCGCGCTTGACCATCAGGTCGGCCAGCAGCAGGTAGACCTCGATCCGGTCCGGGTAGCGGGCGAGGCCGCGGCGGTAGGCGATCATGGCGTCGTCGTCGAGGCCCGCGAGCGCCAGCACACCCGCCTCGAACTCCGCGCTGTCGCTCCCGTCGTCCAACAGCTTGAGTTCCGCCAGCGTGCGGCGCGCCTCTTGCGCCTGCCCGCGTTCGAGGTTGCTCATGGCGAGGTGGCGCAGGTACTCGCGCTTGCCCTCGGGATCGACCTTCATCAGCTCCCGCAGCGTGCGTTCGTAGTTGTAGTAGTCGGAGTTGGCCAGATAGACGCGCGCCTTTTCGCTCAGCGTCTTGAACTCGCTACCGCCGCTCCGCTTGACGTGCTCCTGGATGACCTCGGCCGCCGACACCGCATCGCCCGCCTTGGTGTAGATCTTCACCAGCAGGCCCGCCTCGCGATTACTCACCGCGCCCGCCAGCAGCTTCTCTTCCAGTTCAATGGCGATGTCCGCCAGATTGCCCAGCCGGGCGGCGACGTTGAGCATGCGGTCCTCGATGTAGGTGCGGCGCGCCAGCGAGTTGGCCTTGAACCAGAGTTCGCGCCAGAGCTGCAGCGCCGCCTCGTCGTCCCCCACCTCGGCCAGCAGCACCGCAAGGCGCATGTCGAGATCCTCTTCACTCTTCTCCACGCCCCGCGCTTGCCGCAGGGCCAGCAAAATGTCCGCGGCGCGCTGCTTGGCGCCCATGCCCTCGTACGCGTCGGCCAACGCCAGACGCGCGCGGTGATCGGGCGGCGCCGCGCGATCGATGCGCTTGAGCTGTTCCTCGGCCTCCGTCATGCGGCCGCGGCTGCGGAAGAGGTCGTCGAGCACCATCAACGACTCGTAGCGAACCTCCTCGATCTTCGCGCCGCGCTCCGCCGCCCGCTCCGCGACCGGGTCGAGCCCGAGGTCCATGGCGATGCGCGCGACACCGAGCACGTCGGCGGGATCATCCAGGCGCTCCAGCAACTCGACCCAGATCGCCGCGGCCTCGTCGCGCTCCGCCCGTTCGAGGTAGTAGCGCGACAGACCCGCGGGCCAGCCGAAGTCGCGCGGTTCCGACGCGATGAGCCCCTTGTAGGTGGCGACCACGAGTTCGTCGCGGCCCGCCTCGCGGCACAGGTCGAGCAGATCGCGGCGCATCTCGCGGCTCAGTTGACCGCGCTTCAGCAGGCGCATCGCCTCGTCCACGCGCGAGCGCTCGCGCAGCAGATCGATCCAGACGTCGCGCGTCTCGGCCGGCAGATCGGGCGTGTTGGCAAAGGTCTCGATTAGCGCGTCGAGGCTCTTGTCAAGACGATGCGCCTCGACCAGCAGAGCCAGCGCGTAGCGGCGGTCGCGGCCCAACTTCGCCGCGTGCAGCGCGCCCCACGCAGCGTCCCGCGCGGCCTCGGCCTGTTTGGCATGCAGGTGCCACTGCGCCAGGCGCACTTGCTCGCGAAACAGCTTCGAACCCTCGCCGCGCACCTCGTAGAGTTCCGCCGCCTCCTTTGCGCGCCCCAGCAGACCCAGCAGGATCGCCGTGCGACGACGCGGGTCGGCGTCCGTCTGCTGCTTGGCGTGCGCGAGCAGCGCATCGCCCTGCTTGTCGAGCAGCGCAAGCCGCAGGCGCGCTTCGGAATGCGAGTCGATCAGCTTCTCGTAGACCTCCTTCGCCATGTCCACCCAACCGCCCGACTCGAGCAGTTGCGCGCGGATCCAGAGCGCATCGTTGTCGCCCGCCTTGGCGAGCGCGGTGAAGAGTGCGAGTGCCTTTTTCTTGTCGCCGCGCACCCGCTGCGTGCGCGCCTCCACCCAGCGCGCCGCGTCGGTGTGCTCTTTTTGCAGACGCACGATGAGCGGCTCGAAGTCGCCGTGCTGTTTGAGCCACGCTTGATGCAGCGGGCCCAGCGCGCCGCGCGGATTCGCGAGCGCTTCTTGCAACTCGTCCTCCAGCGCGAAGAGCGGCAGTACAAACAACAGAACCATCCACGCGGCTCTCATCGCGGCCACCTCCGATAGAGCAGTTCACCGAGGAAGACGAGCAGTGCCAGCAACAGCAGCGCCGGCCGCAAGCGGGTGAGCGCGACCGGTGCGCTGCCGGCGTCCGGCGAATCGAGCGCGGTCAAATCGAGCGGTTCGTCCACCATTTGCTCCGGGGCGACATCACCGAAGGCATCGGAAACGAGCCGCGTCGCCCCCGCAACGATGCGCGCCTCGAGTTCCGGCGGCCAAGGCAACGTGGCGGTGAAGGTGTCGGGAGCGCGCTGCCGGAACACAAACGGCGACGCGCTGGGCGGCGGCGCGGGTCGCAGGCGTTTGGCTTCCAGGTGCAGGAACGCACCGCGTCGCGTCAGGCTGTAGCGATAGGGTTCGACCTCGTCGCGCGCCGTACGCGCCAGCACACGCGCGAGCATCGGCCCATACCCGTCCCACTTCTCCCACGACGCGGTGCCGGGCCCGGTGGGTTCGGTGGCGAGCGCGGTCACGCGGCCGAGACCGTGACGCCAAGTCGCAAGCACGGGATGCTCGCCCGCCTCGGTTTCCAGCAGCGTCTCCGAGCGCGGACGCGCGCGCAGCTGCACGTAGCCCGACAGGGCAGGCACCTCGTCGAGGTTGCCCAGCCAACCCGGGCCGCCGCGCACGCGCAGCGCATGCGTGCCGGATCGGTAGGCGGGCAGGCGCGTCGTCGAGGGCAGTTTCAAGATCACCTCGGGCAGGTTGAAGCGGTTGGGAACGGAGTAGAAGCGTCCCTTGCCCCACCGCGAGAGGCTCACGAGAAAGCTGCTGTGCGCGCCGCCGCCAATGAGCACGGTGGAGACGTTGATGCCCTTGCGCGCCATCTTGCGCAGCAGCGGTTCGAACGCGCCCGCCTCCACACCGCCGTCGGTCAGCACGAGCACGTGCTTGTAGCGGGTGCGCACGTTCTGCAGGCCGTAGTACGACTCCTCGATGGCCGGCATGATGATCGTGCCGCCGCCCGCCGTCATGCGGTTGAGGGCGCGCTGGAGTTCGATCGCGTTGCTCGCCGGCTGAATCGGCGCCGCCCAGCGCTTGGCGCCGTAGAACTCGACGATGCCCACCTTGTCGTGCGGCAGCAGGCGGCGAATGGCGAGGCGCGCCACCTCCTTGGCGAGTTGCACGCGCGTGCCGGACATCGAGCCGGAGGTGTCGATAATCACCACCAGCGTCGTGCTCGGATCGCGCTTTTCGCGCTTTTGCTCGAACTCCACCGGCAGCACCGACTCGAGCGGCGTGCGGTGGTAGCCGCCCGGACCGAACGACGCCTTGCCGCCGGCAACGAAGAGGCCGATGCCGCGTTCGGTCACCGCGCGTACGAGTGACTCCTGCTCATCCGGCGGGAACGCCGACGCGGGCAGGTCGTCGAGTACCACCAGATCCGCCGAATCCGGATCGTCGGTCATCGCGAAACCGCGACCGACGAGATTGGACAGCGCCCCCGCACCCCCTTCAACACGCGCCCCGCGGTACAGAATGCGCAACGGATCCTGCACGGCGAATGTCCTCGTGCGCTGGAACTCGCCCACTTCGACGGTGAGGCGCAGGTAGCCGGCGGCGGCGGGTTCGAATTCGAGCAGATCGGTGTCGCTCGTCGCAAGAACGCCCGATGGCCCGCGCAGCACGATGGGCGCACGCCCTCCGGCCAGTTTCACGCGTAGCCGCGCCGTGTGGCCGACGCGCCACGTGCCTTCCGCCGTCAGCGCAACCGGGCGCGGGCCCAGCGACGGCGCACGCAGCGCATGCACGTGCAACGGCAGTTTGCGCTGCCGCAGTTGGTAGAGCGTGTTCTCCCAGCCCTTATCCGTCGCAAAGCCGTCGCTCACCAGCGTGATCGAACCGGGCGCGCCGTCGGGAATCGCGAGGGCGGCCCGCTCCAGCGCCGCGCACACCTGCGAGCCCTCAACGCGCAGGACCGTATCGAAGTCGCCCTGTACCGTTCCGCCGTCGCTCACGAGCACATGCAGCGGATCGGCGCCCGCGTGCACCCAGACCGGTCGCGCCAACGCGAACGCCAGGAGCGCGAAGAGTGCCGAACGCAGCAGGCCGTGGCGCAGGTCGCGCACGCGGCGCGGCCAGAACCAGAGCAGCGGCAGCGCGAGCAGCAGGAAGAGCGCGGAGGGTTGCAGCAGGCTCACGGCATCCTCCCCGTGCGGTGGAAGAACCACTCCACCAACAGCAGCGCGAAGGCGAGCAGTCCCAGCCACGTCGCCGCATCGCCGCCGCCCCCGCTGCCGCGCAACCCTTCGTCGCGCGCGGCGTCCGTGCGTTCGAGCGGATCCAGCAACGAAGCGAACTGGCCGTCGTAGCCGCCCGCGGTCGGCGGCACGAACTCCGTGCCCGGCATGCGCTCGCCCGCCGCCATGTACGGCGCGAACTCCGCGTTACCGGCCAGCCAACGCACGGCGCCGGCTACGAAGAGCGGGAAGGCGCGCGTACGCGTGAAGTTGAAGTGCTCTCCGAGCAACTCGCGGCCCAGCAGCACGCGGCGCTTGGCGGCAACGCGTCGCTCGACCTGCGGCGGTTCTGCGCCGTGTTCGGCATCCACGAACTCCAGCAGTGCGCCGGGTGCGTTGGCCAAGGCGTCGGCGGGCCCCTCGATGACGATCGTCGCGCCATCGGTCAGTTCGATTTCCACGCCATCGTCGCCCAGTTCCACACCGGAGTCGAGGCGCAGCACGTCGGCAAGTTCCGGAACGCGCTTAACGCGCAGCAGCGTGCGGCGCGGCAGCACGAGGCGCGCCTCGTCGTCGGCGGCGATCGCATCGCCGCCCGGCAAACGCACGACAATCTCCTGACCGCGCGCGGGCACGTCGCGCAGGGTCTCGAGATTGATCGAATAGCCGTCGGGCGCATCCACGTGCACATCGACGCGATCCCACGCCCCCGACTCCGCTTCGGAAATGCCCAGCGCCAGCACGCCGCCGTTGGCAGGTCGTTCGCCGTCTCGTCCGGGGCGCAGCAGCTTCCAACCCTCGGGCAGCGCGTCGGTGCGCACGGGCGCGTCCCCCACAACGACGATGCGGGTCGGCCGCGTGCGATCGAGCGTGGCGATCACGCGCTCCAGGCTGGCCGGGCACACTTCGGGGTGCAACTCGGCAAGGCGCCGCTCAAGCAGGATCGGGTGTTCGCCACGACGCAGCAGCGTGCGCGGCCAACCGCCACAGAAGATCACTTCCGCCTCGCCGTCGGGCAGACGGCCCACCTGCTCGAGCAGCGTTTCGCGCGCCCGCGCAAAGCGATCGCCCCACGCCATGCCCGCCGAGCCGTCCAGCAGGAACACGGTCGCCATCTTGTCGCGGGCCGGACGCGCCACCGGTTCGGCAAACGCCAACCAGATCAGCGAGGCGATCAGCAGCAGCAGCGCGTAGGCGAGCGGATGGCGAAAGCGCGCCACCAGCACGCGCGCACGCGTCTCCTGCACCGCCGCCTTCCAGAACAGCGTCGTCGGCACGACCACCTCGCGGTGACGTACACGAAGACGCTGCAACAGATAGAGCCCACCCGCCAGAGCGGCGAGTCCACCCAGCACGGCGACGAACGGCAGCAACGCGAAACTCACAGCCGGTACCTGCCGCCTTCGAAGAGTTCGGCCAACTGCGCGACCACGTCGCCATCCGCGTCGAGGCGCAACAGCCCTGCGCCGCGCTCGGCGGCGAATCCCGACAGCGCCTGCTCGAAAGCGCCATATGCATCGCGATAGCGTTCCAGCACCGCGGGCGTAACGGTGATGTCCTCCGCGATGCCCGTCTCGCAGTCGCGCACGCGCACGTCGCCCACGAGCACCGGTTCGCGGTCGGCGGCGCGCACCACCTGGATCAGCAGCAAACGATGACGCGACTGGCGCAACTCCTCGAGGACCGGTTCGATGCCGCCCGGATCGAAGAAGTCGGAAATGATCGTGAGTAGGCCGGACCGCAGGCGCAGTTCGCGCATCGATCGCACGGCGGCGACGAGGTCGGTGCCCCCCGCAGGTTCCAGCACCTCCAACTCTCCGGCCAATGCGAGCAGCCGTCCCTTGCCCGCCTTGGGACGTCGGCGGTCGCGCAACTGCTCGCCGAACGGATAGATCCCGACTCGATCGTGCTGGCCGAGACTGATCGCGGCGAGCGCGAGTGCGGTCTTGAGCGCGGGCACGGCGCGCGGCGGATCCTCGGACCACATGCTGCCCGAAATGTCCGGCAACACGTAGTGCGGCAAGTCCTCCAACTCCTCGAAGAGCCGCAACACGACGTGGCGCAGACGCCGATAGACGTTCCAATCGACATAACGCAGATCGTCGCCGGGCGCGTAGTCGCGATAGTCGCGAAACTCGTTGCCGCCCCCCATGTCCGTCGAGCGCTGCTCCGCGTGCCGGCCATGACGGGGCACACGCCGCGCGACGATGCGCAGCCCTTGGAGCGAGGCGAGGAACGCGGGGTCGAACATTACTCCGCTATGTGTTCAAGCACCGCCGCGACGACATCGTCCGGTCGCACACCGGCGGCTTGGCCCTGGA
>CBDURV010000048.1:0-12666 GCA_965369495.1 uncultured bacterium | reverse complement strand
TAGGCGGCTCCGAAAGCCTGGTAGGCGGCGTACTCCACCCGCATCATTTCCGAGCCGAGAATTTCTTCCAGCTCGTTGCTGACCGACGTCCGGAACGCCACGTACTTCCCGGCGCCGATGGAGGCGACTGCGATCGCCGCGCACAGCATCGGTCCCGCCGCGCCGCGCCCGCCGAGCTTGTGGAACGCGGCGCCGATGGCGGCCCCAATGCCCCACGCGATCCAGCCGATTTCATAGTTGGCGACAATGGCGATTCCCGCCCACACCGCCGCGCCGACGAGGCCGGCAGCCAACGCACCTCCGATTGCCATGGGCGGCATTCCAACGGCCAACTCGCCGCCTGTCTCCTCGCTCACCAGCAACTCGTCGCGTGCGTCGTTGTCTATCATGGCGCGAGGGTACCCGATTCCCGGGACGCAACGGACCCGCGGTTGCAACGCACGGCGGAAAGTGTGAGCTGTTGACGGTGAACTCCGCGCCCAATCGGACCAGTTCTTCGAGCCGGAGCAGATTGGTCTCATGTCGAACGCGGCTTGAGATAGTTGGGCGACTCCTTGCCGGCGTCGATCGAGCCTGTGAGGCCAACCATGCCGAAGCGTTCGATGACCCCGGCGACATTGCCGTCTGGGTGTGTACCGGGTGGGTCACGTTGGGTGACCATCAACACGGGTAGCAAGTCGCCGAATAGCGGTCGCGTTCTGCGCCCCAAACGTGGGCGCAGCGTTTCGCAGGTATAGAATGTCAACTGATGCGAATTGCGCGCACGGAAGTGCTGTTCGTGGCTTGCCTTGCCGCTTGCGCGCATTCCGTCCGGACCTACGAGGGCGACCGCCGCCCCCGCCGCGAGGTTGCGACCCTCACCGACAGCGGTTGCGCCTTCGTCGTCCTGATCGTCATCGACGATCACAACCGCGCGGAGTCCGAGGAGATACCGCACCGCTGGACTTCGTACACGGCGGAAGTGCTGCCCGGCAACCACTGGGTAACCGTGAAGTGGGTCTCTGCGTGGCGGCAGGAATTCGCGGGCGCCGCTGGGGTGGCGGTCGTCACGCTTGGGGTGACGTGGGCCCTCCTGAGCACCCTGGGCGGCGGTTCCCCAGGAGCCACCAGCATCCCCAGCGGCAAGAAATGGGTTCCCAGCTCGATCGGCTCGCTCAGCTTCCGCTTTCGTGCCGAGGCGGGACACAAGTACCGCATACGCGAGAGCGAAGGGCCAGACGCGCACGCGAGCAAGGCCGCCAAGCAATGCTGGCAGTACCTCGGCATCGTCAGCATCGAGGAGCGCGATCCGTTCCATCTCTGGCTCGTCGATGAGACCGCGCTGCGCGGCGCCGAATAGGCAAGTTCAAGACGGTCAGGTCGTGGCTCAGCATCAAGCAAGAGGCGTGGCCTCGATCCGGCCGTCTTCGAACATCGTTCCTTACGCGCGGCCGCGGAATTTGCGGCAATCGGACGTTGAGCCTCACGACAGATCGACCATACTGCGGCCGGATGTGCTTCTCCGCCGAGGCGAGCTTTGCGACCGGTGCTGTCCTGGTCCCCGTTGGGATCTACTGCGTGCGGACTTCCTTGGAGCGGGACTCGCGATACCTGGCTCTGGCCGTCAGCCCTCTCGTCTTCGCTGTCCAACAGGCATCCGAGGGGTTCGTGTGGCTGGGTCTCGACAGGGGTGATCCCGTCCTCGCCCGATGGGCCGCCGGCGTCTACCTGTTTTTCGCGCTCGTGTTCTGGCCCTGCTGGGTTCCCTTCAGCGCCTTCGTACTCGAGGGACGACGATGGGCGAGACGGACCCTGGGCGCCGCGTCCGCAGCAGCGCTGGTGACGAGCCTGTTCGTCTTCCTTCCCATGGCGTTCCGGGCCCGCGAATGGCTGCGTCCGGGCATTCGATTCCATTCGATTGAGTACGACTACTCGATGCTGCCCGCGTTGTGGGGAATGCCAACGGAGGCGTGGCACGCGGGCTATCTCGCAGTGGTGGCGCTTCCGCTCGTGGTGCGTGGCGACTGGCGGGTGAAGACGTTCTCGCTCATGCTCGTCGTGTCGGCCGTCCTGGCGCAGGTGGCATTCGCGTACGCCTTCATCTCGATCTGGTGCGCGTTCGCGGCGCTGCTCTCTGCCTGGCTCTGCGTCGTGTTCCGGAAGCTGGAGCCCGTCACTGCGGACAGTACGGTACCGGGTTCACTTGCTGCGGAACGAACGGTGTAGTCGCGCCGGCGCCCGTTGCAGCAATTGACCCTGGTACAGCACTGTCAGACCGGGACTTGACCAACGTCGCGGCGACTGGACGCCGCTTGCGCCAACTCGTGCAATCGCGAACAATGGTGTCGTGGGGGATCCGCTAACCACGGTTTGGACCGTGATCGACGGGGCCGCCGCGGGGATAGGGCCGGCTCGGGACAAGTTCGCGGTTCTCTACTCGCCGGTGGTTCGCGCGTACCTGCTTGCGCGTTGGCGCGGGACGCATCTCATCCAGGAAGTCGACGACGCCGAGCAGAACACGTTCATCGATCTGTTTCGGGACGGCGGTGCACTGACGCGCGCGCGCCGCGAGCAGGGCTCGTTCCGTGCCTATCTCTTCGGCGTGGTTCGGAACATCGCGTTGCGACACGAGCGTGGGGCCGCGCGCAGGCTGCCGCTTCCTCCGGCCGGTCTCGATCTCGAATTGCTGGCCGCCCGGGACGAACCGCTCTCGCGCCTGTTCGATCGGACGTGGGCGCGGGCAATCGTCCGGCACGCGGCGGTCGTGTACGTCGAGCGTGCGCGCGTTGAAGGTGGCCAAGCGGAAGTTCGCGCACGCATCCTCGAGCTGCGTTTTGGCGAAGACCTCCCGATCCGCGCCATCGCGGCTGAACTTGCGATCGAAGCCGAGCAGGCCCACCGCGACTACGCCGCCGCCCGCCGCGCCTATCAGGAGGTGCTTGCGGAGGTCGTGCGGGAGGCGATGGGAATTCCCTTCGGCAACGTCGAGGCGGAGTGCCGTCGCCTCCTCGAACATCTCCGTTCCTGATTTTCTTCGGGCGAAAACCGCGCGTGCGGCGGAATGGAGTCAGGGGATAAGTGCAATAGATGGGATCAAACGACTCCACACCGAAACCGATCCAGCCTGCAGAGAGCTTCAATGACCTGATGCGCGCGGCGTTCGAGCCGGCATCCGGGCAGAGCGACGGTGCCAGCGTTCTGGCCCGAATCGAGGAGCGAACGGGCAACGCGCCCCGGATCCTGCTCCAGGATCCTCAGGAGGAGTCCTCGCCTCCGATCAAGCCGAAGTCCACGGATGTCGGCGGACGTGCGGGCCGCTACACCGTCCTGGGCGAGATTGCGCGCGGTGGAGTTGGCGTGATCCTCAAGGCTCGCGACGTGGATCTCGGGCGCGATGTCGCGATGAAGGTGCTGCTCGACAAGCACCAGGGAAACGGCGCGCTCACCGACCGCTTCGTCGAGGAGGCGCAGGTCGGCGGGCAGTTGCAACACCCGGGCATCCTACCGGTGTACGAACTCGGCCTCCTGCCGGACCAGCGGCCCTACTTCACGATGAAGCTCATCAAGGGCAAGACCCTGGGCGCATTGCTGAAGGAGCGATCGGACCCGGCCGAGAACCGGCAGGCCCTCGTCGCCATTTTCGAGAAGATCTGCCAAGCGATGGCCTACGCCCATGCGCGCGGCGTCGTGCACCGCGACCTGAAGCCCGCCAACATCATGGTCGGCTCGTACGGCGAACTCAAAGTCATCGACTGGGGATTCGCGAAGGTGCTGCCGCGTGGAGGAATCGAGGACGAACCGACCGACGACAGCGCCGAACGCATCAGCGAGATCAGCATCATCGAAACGGTGCGGACCGCGGGCGCGGGGTCGCAGTCGATCGCGGGTTCCGTCATGGGCACGCCGGCCTACATGTCGCCCGAGCAGGCGATGGGTCGCGTCGAACGACTCGACGAACGGTCGGACGTCTTCTCGCTCGGCGCCATTCTCTGCGAGATTCTCACGGGCAAGCCCCCGTACACCGGCCCGTCCGGCGACGTCATCATCCAGGCGCTCCAGGCCAACCAGGCCGATGCGCTTGAGCGCCTCGACCGGTGCGGCGCGGACAAGGCGCTCACGTCGATCGTCAAGACCTGCCTCAACGCCGCGCGCGGTAAGCGGCCCGCCAACGCCGAGCGACTGGCAGCAGCGGTGCACGCCTACCTCATGTCCGTCGAGGAGCGCGCCCACAAGTCCGACCTCGCCAAGGTCAAGGCGGAGGGCCGGGCGAACGCCGAGCACCTGCGCGCCGAAACCAACCGCCGGTTGGCGGAAGAGGAGGGACGGCGCCGACGCCTGGCGTTCGTGTTCTCGTCGGCGATCGCGGCGTTCGCCATCGCTCTCGCGGTCGGCGGGTTCTGGTGGCAAAACGCCGAGGCCGAACTCTTGCGTGAGCGATCCGGCGATCTCGCCGCGCGTTTGGCGACCGCGCGGGAGTCGATCGCGACCGCGCGTGCCCAGCCGCGCCCGGACTTGGCGCTCTGGGAGAAGGCGGTTGCGGCCGCGTCCGGCGCGCGCACCTTCGCGGACGACGGCGACGTCGAGGCGGATCTGGCCGAGAAGGCGAAGGCGATCGAGAAGGCCGCCGTCGATGCGCGGGACGCGGCATCCGCCCTCGACCGCCGCCTGCGTACCGACGAGCGCATGCGCGCGGATCTCGAGGCGCTGCGCTTCGGCAGCGGGGATCCGTTCGCCAGTGACGCCGACGACACCGCCTACGCCAAGCTCTTCCGCCGCTATGGGTTGAAGATCGAGAAGGGTGAACCCGCTACTCTCGCGAAAGAGATTGCAGCCTCCGCCATCGCAGCCGAGTTGGCCGCGGCCATCGACGACTGGGCGTTCGTGCGCGCACGCACCGGCAATGCGAAGCAGCGCCCGGCGTCCGAGCTTGCTCGCATCGCTTTGCTCTCCGATGACGATCCCGAGCGCCGCTCGCTGCGGGAAGCGGCGGCGAAAAGAGACATCGGACAGCTCGTGAAGTTCGCGGACTCGCCGCGCGATTCGTTCAATGCGACGACCTATCACATTCTCGGTCTGAGCCTCGGCCGCACCGGCGACGCGAAGCGCGCGGTTCAGGCGCTGGAAGCGGGCCTCGCAAAGTTCCCCGGGGACGCGCGGCTGCATTTCGACATCGCCTACTGGTTGACGCAGCTGCCGCGGCCGCGCTGGATCGAATCCGCCGAGCACTACGCGGTCGTGCTCAGCCGGCACCCGACCTCGATGGCGGCACGCAACAATCTGGGAGCGGCGCTGGTGGAGGCGGGCGATCTGGAACGCGCCATCGGTTTGCTGACCGAGGTCGCCAACGAGAAGGGCGGCTACGCGCGCGGCCTGCTCAACGTCGCGATTGCCAAGAAGCGCGCGGGTCACGGTGACGCGGTGGAGTGGGTGGAGAAGGCGATTCGCGTGGACAAACGGTACGCGTTGGCCTACTTCCATCGGGCTGAGTTCCTCGAAGAGGCCGGCGAGTGGGACTTGGCGAACAAGGCGTACGGAAACGCATGGAAACTGGACCGCAACCAGGAGGCCGCCTGCAGCAAGCTGGTCGACCGCAAGCTGGAGGAGTGGGATCTGAAGGGTGCGCGGCAGATCGCCGATCAGGCGGTTGACCGCAATTCGGACGCCGCGTGGACCTGGCACCTGCGTGGATATGTCTTCGGCAAACACCGGAACTGGAACCGGGCGATCGCGGATATCCGGAAGAGCATCGACATGGATGCGAATCGGGCGCAGGCCCATGCGGACCTCGGTGCCGCGTACTTCCAACTGTCTGACTACCGGCAGGCGAAAGATGCGTACGGGAAGGCGCTCACTCTCGATGAGGACAACGGGAAACTCCGCTTCGACTACGCCAGCACGTTGGAGAATCTGGGTGAGTACGAAGAGCAGCTCCGGCAGTTGCGACTGGGTGCGAGCGGGCCCAACCCGGATGCAGCGTGTCTTGCCGACCTCGCGAACGTGCGGCTGAGGAGCGGCGACCTTGCGGGCGCTATTGCGAAGGCGAAGGAGGCTGTTCGGCTCAACCCGAGGTCCACCGATGCCAATGGGCTGCTCGGCTCAACTCTGTGCTACGTCATGACTCCAGGGGAGGCGTTGGTGGAGTATCAGCGACTGACAACCGGCCTTCCGGATGCCAGCCGGGGTGCAGCAGTTCTTGGGATTGCGCAGCACTTGGTTGCTCGTGACGAGATTCCGGAGGCCATCGAGCTTGCCCGTGCCGTTGTCGAGACCGCGCCGCGCGCCGCGACCGCCTACCTTCAGCTCGGCAGTTGGTCCGGGCTGAGATGCACGCCGCTGGAGATCGAGGATCTGGCGGGTGAGTTGGACGAGCGCGGGCTGCACCCCGGGCTGATCTCAGCTGTCGTAGGACGCGCTGCCCAATCGGCCGCTGCACGCGGGGCCAACGAAGATGCGGTGGCGATGTACGAACTGGCGTGCGAGTACGACGAAGAGGCGATTCTCAGCCTGCGTGCGCTCGGCGCGCTCTATCGCGATCTCGGGGAGAAGGAGAAGTCGTTAGAGCGGTTGCAACGAGCTCGTGAGATCAACCCGCAGGCGACGGGTCTGCTTTTCCATTGGGGCGTTACTTTGGGGCAGTTCGCCAACGACGATTGGGACGCCGAAATGGAATACGAGCAGGCGGATCTGGGAGACGATCCATACCTTCGCGCGTTCTTTTTCGCTGGTGTCGGGCGCGGGCTCGCGGAGGCGAAGAAAACGGCGGAGGGTATCGCGTTCCTGAGGAAGTCCATCCGATCATGGGACGCCTGGGCGCCGGCGTACTCCCATCTGGCGACCATCCACCGTACGAGGCAGGAGTTCGACGAGGCCATCAAGGCGCTCGCCAAGGCCGTCGCGATCTCGCCGGGGACTCCGAGTTGGATCCAGGCGCTTGGGCAGGATCTTGCCCTCCTGCATGAACCGCAGCAGGCGCGCGCACGCTACGAGAAGCTGGTGGGTCAGCCCGCAGGGGGGCTAGGCCGCGAGTTCGACATCGGCCTGGCCAGTGGCTACCTGTTCCGATGGCGCAACGAGGATGCAGAGCGACTCGCGAAGCGGATCGACCTGGATCCGACACAGCGGTGGGCCGTCGCAAACCTGCGCGGTATCGTCGCTGCCCGGGCGGGAGACTACGAAGCGGCCCGCACGATGCTCGATTCGGCGCTTGTTACGTGGGCCACCAGCACGGTGCTGCTGCGGAACTGCGCACTCATGAACGAGTTTCTTGGAGACTTCGAGAGGGCGAGTCGGCTGTATGCACGGGGAGCGTACTTCTCATCCGTACCCGATTTTGCCCTTTTGCCTCGTGCACGCTGCGAGCTTCATCTCGGGAACTGGGATGTGGCGGCGGAGTTGCTGGCGGGCAAAGAGCTGGCGCCGCATGTGTTCATGCGAACACTCGCCGCGGAAGGCAAGTCGCTGGGAGCGCGGCGCGCGAAACTGCTCGCCGGCAAGCTGGGTTCGGCCGGATCAGAGCAGGAGGCGCTGCGCTGGGCGGGCGTTGCCGCTTATGGAGGCAACCCGGCAGTGGCCCTCAAGTACTACCGAAAAGCGAGCTTCCCGGAAAAGGACAAGGTTCGCGCGGAGCATCTTCGAACGGCGGCTCTCGCGGCGCTGCAGGCGGCGGGAGCGGAGGCCAAGCCGTTGCGGTCGGCACGCGCCTGGTCGGATGCCCTGAAGTGGTTGACCGAAACGCTCGACATCTGGCAAGCGGTGCGCAAGTCGGATCGTTCCGTCGAGACGCTGGGGCGGCTTCGCGTCATGTACGCAACCCTTCGAGTGCACCCGCAGTGCAATTGGCTGCGGAGCGAAGCGGCGCTGGAGAACACCCCGAAAAAGCAGAGGCAGGCGTGGCGGGCACTGCGCGAGCGCGTGCTGTCCGGTCACGCGGAGCTGCTGCGTTTCCGCTGACGGGCTTTTGACCGACGTCAGCGCGGAACGTCGGTAGCGTTGTAGGCATGCGCGTGATTGTCTTGCTGCTTGCCCTCGCGGCGGTGTCCCTGGGCGAAATTCGGCCCTCGTTCTATCTCGACGACGTGGCGTGGCCGGCGACGCACATCGTGATCGCATCCGAGGGGAAGGGAATCGACGGCAAGCTGACCGTTGTCGAATCGCTCGCGGGCGATCTCAAGGTCGGCGCCGCACTGGAGTTGCCTGAACTGGAGAGATTCCACGATCCCAAGTCGCGGCAGATCTACGAGGGGTTCCACGCCACCAACAAGCGAGTCACCGGCGCGCGCATGCTGCTGTTCTTGACGCGCACGGGCGGCGGCTGGAAGCCGGCAGCGCAGTACGGGGGCATGCAGGTTTCGGTCGCTTGGATCGAGGACGGAAAGGCGTACGCCCTCGTCCAGGTCATCAATCCCGGGTCGGTCTGCATGGTCACCGTGGGTTCCGAAGAGGCACTGCGCAAACGCGTCGCCGCCATTCGCGCGTTGCGCCAGCAGCTTTCCAAGGCGGAGGCCATAGAGGTTCCGCTCGATCGCGCGCGCGCCATCGCGCCGCTGGTCGGCAACTCGATCGGCGTTGCGAGTGCGGCCGCGGTTTCGGCGCTGGGTTCGTGCGGTCGATCCGGCCTGTCGGTGATTCTGCGCCTCATCGAGGAGCCCAAGCTCGCCGCCTATCACGGGATGCTGGTGACGGAGTTGGCTCGCGCGGGTGGAGTGGATGCCGGCCCGTCCTTGCTGCGCATTCTCAAGCGCGACCTGCACTACTGGCGCGAGACCGGACCGACGCTGCCGGTGGGATGGTGGAACGGCAAGGACGTCGCGGCGAAGGATTGCCGTCGTCTGCAGCAGCGCTATTCGCGCACGCTCGCGGCAATTCGTGCGCTTGCGCGCGTGCAGTATCGCGAGGCGGCCGCGACCACGAAGCAGTTGGCGGACTTCTGGCGATCGCTGCCGCAACTCCACGACAAGAGCGGGCTCGATCAGATGACCCGGGAAGCGGAAGCGGCGTCGAAGTTGCTGCGGGGATAGGTATCGTGGCGGCTTGTCCGCACGCATCCTGATCCTGCTGCACGAAACCGACCCCTACCCGGACGGCCCCAGCTACTTCGCGTGGGGCCTGCGGGACGTTTGGCGCGAGATGGGCATCGAGGTGGAGGTGGCGCGTGGACTGCGGGAGTTGGCGCCGGCCGACCTGGTCTTGCCGCACATCGACTTGACCGTGACGCCGCGCGCGTATCGCAGACGGCTCGCCGCGCTGCCGAACGTGTTGAATCGCGGGCTCTACGACATCTCGAAGCGGCGCGTCAGCGCGCATCTGCTCGCCCGCGGCGACCCATGGGGCGGGCCGGTGATCGTCAAGACCGATCGCAACTACGGCGGACTTCCCGAACGGCGCGTGCGGCGTCGCTGGTGGCCTCGGCGCCGCAGTCTCGTGCGCGGCATCGACTACCAGTTGTTCGATCATCTCGCGGCCGTTCCGAAGGCGGTGTTCCGCGATGGTCGGCTGGTGGTCGAACGGTTCCTGCCGGAGCGCGAAGGCGATACCTACTACCTGCGCTGGTACATCTTCATCGGCGATCGCTATCGCTCCATGCGCGTCGCGTCCCGCCATCCATTGGTCAAACTGTGCGATGTGGGACAGCGCGAATTCGCGGTGCCCGTGCCTCCCGAAGTCGTCGCGTTCCGCGAGGCGTGGGGCATGGACTTCGGCAAGATTGATTTCGTCATGCACGACGGCAAGCCGGTCATCCTCGATGTGAATCGCACGCCGGCCGATCTCCCGCCCGCCGAACGCCTCGCGGCGTGCCGCCCGTATGGGCCGGGAATCCTGCCGCTGCTCGATCGCGCGTCGATCCGCCACGTTGACGTGGACAGCTGACTCCCTCGCCGCCACCTCTGCACCACAAAGTTACGAGGCGCGGGAGATGCACTTGAGCCACGGCATTGCCTCTACATGTGGAATAGCGGCGTCGAGAGCGTACTTTGTGTGACAAAGTGAAGACATGGGGGCGATATCCTCCGGGCGTGTTGAAACAACGACTGCTCTCCTCGTTGCGGGGAATCGACGGCTTGCTGCGCGGCGAGTCATCCGAGTCGGCTGTCAGCCTCGGCAGCCTGGTGCGCGCGGTCTTCATCCTGGGCGGGTTCTATGGCGTGTGTATGGGGCTCTTCGCCGCCATGCGGGGCAGCCACGGGACGGCCTGGCAGATGCCGGCGTCGGCGCTCAAGATCCCGCTGCTCTTCCTGCTCACGCTGCTCGTTACGTTTCCCTCGCTCTACGTCTTCTCCGCGCTGTCGCGCAGCACGATGCAATTCGCGGCGTCTCTGCACCTGCTGATACGCGCGATCACGGTGAGCATCGCGTTGCTCGCCAGCTTCGGTCCGATCACCGCATTCTTCACGCTGAGTACGAGCAGCTACCCGTTCATGGTGCTTTTGAACGTCGCCCTCTTCACCGTTGCCGGCCTCGCAGGGATGAAGTACCTCGGCAGCGCGCTGGAGTCGGTCTTCGAGTCGGCGGCCGATCCCCCGCCCCCTGCTCGGCACCTCGGCCAAGACCGCGCCTCGCGCATTCTCCGCAACTGGATCTACATCTACGGAGCGGTCGGCGCCCAGATGGCATGGATACTGCGTCCGTTCATCGGCTCCCCCGACCTGCCGTTCACGCTCTTTCGTGATCGGGAGTCCAACTTCTTCCTCGGGGTCCTGGAGTCGATCCGCCAGCTCTTTTCGTAGGTCCACCGATGCGAAGACTCGCTGGATGGGCGGATCGGTTGCTGCGCGCGGAGGGCGAGTTTCGTGCCGGCAGCGGTGGAGCCCCGCTCGCCGCACTCGCGGCACTGGTCGTGGTAGGTGGCCTGACCTACGGCGCGGCGATGGGTACGTTCGGCGGATGGCGCTGGCAGATCCTGTTCGCGGCGCTCAAGGTGCCGCTCCTGATCGGGATCTGCACCGTGGTCTGCCTGCCTACGTTCTACGTCCTCCACCTGCTGCTGGGAATCGGCGATGAGTTCGGGGCCGCCATCCGGGGCGTGCTGGCGGGGCAGGCGACCGTCGCGATCTCCCTCGCGGCGCTCGCGCCTGCCGTGCTGTTCTTCTACGCGAGCATGGAGGACTACGAGTTCGCGGTCATTGGGAATGGCGGACCGTTCCTGCTGGCCACCATCGCGGGGCAGTGCACGTTGGCGCGCCACTATGCGCCGCTCATCGCGCGCAATGACCGCCACGTCCTCACTCGCAACGCGTGGCTCTTTCTCTACGTGTTCATCACGATCCAGGCGGCGTGGGTGCTGCGCCCGTTCGTGGGCGCGCCGGGCCTGCCGGTCCGGTTCTTCCGCGAACAAGCGTGGGACAACGCCTACGTCCGCATCTTTCGCACGATCCTGCGGTTGGTGGCCTAGTCCGCGGGCGCCAGCTTCGTTGCGGCGAGCCAGCCGTCGATCTTGGCGTGGTCCGACCGGTTCGCATGGACACGGGCGCGGTTGACCAGACGGAGTGCGAGTTCCGCATGGCTGGGGGAGCGCTGCGCGATCGCGTGCACGCGATCGGCGCAGCTCACGTCCGGCACGAGACCGGTTTGCACAGCCAACGCGAGTAACTCCTGCATGAGTTCCATGTCCTGTGCGCGCGTCGCCGAGGCGAGCGCCAACTCAAGCGTGCGCGGCACGGCGAAGCCGAGTGCGATGGTCTTCATCGAGGCGCGCACGCTATCGCGGTAGGCGCCGCGGTCGCCGGTGAGCTGGCCCAATGCGCGCAGCGCTGTGGCAATCGACGAGTGGGGTACCGGGCTGCTGGGCGACTTGGGTGCGCGCAGGCGGATCTGTTGGACGACCTCCCGCAGGGCGGCGGTGTCGCGACGCATGAACGCCGCCTGCATCAGCTTGTCCAGCTCGATCAGTTCGTCCCACCAGGCGAGCAGCGGCTGCGGATCGGCGAGTTTGGCGTTTTCGGCGCGCGACAGGTAGTGCGACTCGGGCCGCCGCTCTGCGTCGTAGGGCGGCACGGACGGCAGCGTCTCGCGGTCGTACGGGGCGGCCCGTCGCGTTTGCTCGATACTGCGTGAGCGCGCGATCGAGGCGCTCGTAGGCGGGGTGGCCGGCAAGGTCGAGCGGCCGCTCCTCGCCGGGATCTTCGAGCCGGTCGAAGAGGCGCGCGACCGGCCCCGAGTCGACCAGGGTGAAACGGCCATCGAACGCCGCGAACGTCTGCGCCCAACCGTGCAGGCGCCAGCCGTGGAACGACTCGCTGACGACGATGTCGGCGGCCGGACCCAGCAGCGATCGACCATCGACCTCGATCTGCTCCAGCCCGCAGAGCGCGCGCAGTGTCGGCGCGACATCGCAAATGCTGCGCGCGGCCGAGTCCTCTCCCGGTTCGAGACCCGGCACGCGCAGCGCCAACACCATGTCGATGGTCGAGCTGAAACAGAGCGGCCCGTGGGAGCGCTCGCCGTGATCGTTTAGACCTTCCCCATGGTCGGAGGCGATCACGACGAGCGCATCCTTGGGAATCACGCGCAAGAGCTTCTCGAGACCCGCATCGAGCCTGCGCACCTCGCCCGCGTAGCGCACGTCGAGCGGATCGTCCGCCATCGTGCCGGCCCGCTGCTCGTCGCCCGCGTACGGGATCTGCGGGCCGTGGGGATCGAAGAAATGCACCCACAAGAACGCAGGGCGATCGTCGTGCGAACGCAGCCATG
>CBDURV010000047.1:0-12764 GCA_965369495.1 uncultured bacterium | reverse complement strand
ACGGCGCCGTCAGGTGCCGTGCCGGAGACTCTGCGGCGATCTGGTCCGGCCAGAAGCCGCGCCTCATGAATTATTCGGGCTAGTGCGGCGGGCGCGGGAACCACTTTGCAGAATTCAGGTTTTTTTTGCGAGTTCCGCGGGGCCGCTGAATTCGAACCGGGAGTGCGGCGGCCCGAACCCGCGGTCCGGCGGTGAATACTCGGACAGGCCGCCTGCCTTTGCTACATAATCGGCGCATGAGTCGCACCACCGTCATCCGCCGCATCGAGGCGCCCATCGACCGCGTCTTCGAGACCGTTTCGGACATCGGCAACTTCTCGAAAGCGATCTCCGGCATCGTGAACGTGGAGTTCCTGAGCGAGCAGAGGCTGGGCGTGGGCACGAAGTTCAAGGAGACCCGCCTCATGAACGGCCGCGAGGCGGTGGTCGAGCTGGAGGTGACGGAGTTCGCCAATAACGACCACGTGCGCCTCGTTTCCGATACGCACGGGACCATCTGGGACACGGTGTTTCGCGTCAGCGACATCGACGGCGCGACGGAACTCGTCATGACGATGGATGCCAACGCCTACAGGCTGCTGCCGAAGCTCATGAACCCGCTCATCAAGGGCATGATCAGAAAGGCGATCGAGACCGACATGGATTCCGTCAAGACCTTCTGCGAGGCGCGCGGCAGTTGAGCGATCCCCGCCCCACAATCTGGCGTCAGACATGGCTGCGCGCGCCCGCGGTCTCGATCATCCTCGTGCTGAACGCCGCGGTGTTTTTGCTCTGGCAGTTCGCCGAGAACAACGACGCGCTGGCGAACTTCATGGTGACCAACTTCCTGATCAGCACGGCGCACCTGCAGGAAGGCTACTGGTGGACGCTGATCACCTCGGCGTTCTCGCACTTCGAACTCTGGCACGTCGCGATCAACATGTTCGTGCTGTGGAGTTTCGGCCTTGCGCTCGAGCAACTCTGGGGCACGCGCAAGTTCGTCGCGTTCTATCTGATCGCGGCCGTCGCGGGCTCCCTGGCCCACTGCGCCGCGTCGTCGTTCATCGAGGGAGACGGCACGATTCCCGCCCTCGGCGCGTCGGGAGCGATCGCCGGCATGGTTCTCGCCTACGCGCTGCATTTTCCCAAGCGGCGCCTCTACTTCTTCTTCGTCGTCCCGGTGCCCGCCATCGTCGCCGTGGTTGGCCTGGTCATCTACGACCTCTGGGGCCTGATCGAACAGGGACGCGGCAAGGAGATCAGCATCGGCCACGGCGCGCATCTCGGCGGCGCGCTGGCTGGCGCGATGCTTTGGCTGTTCTATTTCCGGAGCCGCTTCCCGACCCAGGCGGGAGCGCCGATCACGCGTGACGAGGCGCTGGAATTGCACCGCATCGTGGCCAAGGTGCAGTCGGAAGGCGTCGAGTCGCTCACACCGCAGGAGCGCGCATTCGCGGAAGGAATGCAGGACAAAATGAACCGCGGCGCCGGAGCCAATTAGTCAGGTGGTGGTTTCCGGTGTTCTCCGGCACCGCGTTCACCAACAAGAACACAAGTACCAGATGGCACCCGCAAAGTTCAGCGGGAAGCGAGACCGACACCCATCTTCCCGGGACCGAGCGTGACTTCGATGCGCTTGGCCCCGCGATAGACGACGACGGGAATCTCCTGCTTGTTCGCCGCGGCGCCGATCGCGGCGCGCAGGTCATCCAGAGAACGCACAACCTTGCCGTCGTACTCGGCGAGGTAGTCGCCGCGCTTGATGCCCGCCTTTTTCGCGTTGCTCTTGGCCGCCACGGTCGTGATCTGCAATATCGGCGCCGGCATCGTGCCCTTCGGCGCGCGATAGAGGATCAGGTAGGAGCGCACGACGTGGCTCGCCTTGTTGATCTCTTTTTGCTCGGCGCCGGCGGCGTCGTACTTCGTCGGTTCATAGCGCAGCAGCGCGGTTTTGCCTGGCAGCAGCACTCCCGACAGATCGATCCACCAGGGACGGACCACGTCGCCCGGCGCCCAACCCGCGCGCGCGAACTTCCACGTGCCGAACTGCGGACGGTTGGGGTTGAGATAGACGTCGGTTTTCCAGAGCGTGTTCTCGAACCGGTGCGCGGGCGCGGCCTTGTGGGCCTGCGCGATGACGGTTCGCTTGGACGGCGTGAACTCGCCGACTTGCGAGTGCCCCGTCGTCGTGGTGAAGAGTCGCGCGCCCAGCGCCTCGGCGTCGATGGCGATTTCCTGCGGCGTGAAGAAGTCCTGGAAGTGGTTTTCGGCCGTCTTGTACTTCGCCGTGCCGTGCCAGAGGGGCACCACGCGGTAGGGCTCCAGCTTCAGGAGTCCCGGATAGAAGTCGAGTCCCACGCTCATCATGTAGCCGCGGTTTTTGTAGAAGTTCGTTCCCGCGCGCACCTCGAACTTCACCTTGCCGGCGAGCCACGGGCGGAAATGCGTGACGTCCACCTCCCAGTGGCATTCGGTGCGATACGACGTGATGAAGGGCACGATGCCGAGCCTCTTGCCATCGGCGGCAATGATCGAAATCTCGCCGTTGCGGTCCCACTCGTCCCAGTTAGGCCCCGCGTCATGGATGTCGAGCGTCAGGATCACGCGGCCGAACTCCCAGTTTGCGGGAGGAAGCTGCACCTCGGCGTCGTAGGCGGTCTTCTTGTTGTTCGTCAGTACGTGGTTGAAGACCTCGAAGTGCTTCGGCGCGCGGACGGGCGCCGTCACCTCGGTCCGCGTGTACATCCAGTCCTTCACATCGAACTCGGTGGCGACCTTGGCGCGCGTGCCGGCGCCGATCGCCAGGCGCGACTCGTACGGCAACAGGCCGGCAATGAAGTAGCGGTCGTAGACCTTGGCGCCCGCGATCGTGATCGTCGCCTCGGCGCCGCCGATCACGTGCTCCAGCACGATCTCGAGATCTGCCCAATCTCCACGGAACTCCTTCGGCGCGACGCGCTTGACGATCTCGCGGCCATTCCAATGCAACGAGATCTCGCGCTGCGGGTTGCCCATGTAGTTGCCCCAGGCGCTGAACATCTGCTCGTCCTTGGGGTTGTGCACGTCGATGCCGACCGCGAATGTCTTCCTGAGATTCGGCTCGACCCAACTCTTCACGAAGGGCGCCGGGCCGTGCGTGCCGTATTCGCCGGTGTTCAGGAAGACGATCGCGCCGCCGTCGCCCCCCTTGAGCACGCGCAGCTTGCATTCCAAGCGCGCCCGCTCGGCCACCCCCTTGAACCCGCGATCGAGCGCCACTGCGTTGGACTGGCGATGCGTGCCCTTCGCGTCCAGCAACCGAAGCGCGCCCGACTCCATGATGCGCGGACCTTCGCCCGCGCCGAAGCGTGACAGGTGATGGTTGATCGTGACACCCGCCACGGCCTCGGGCGCGTCCTGGGCGGAAACAACGGCGACCAGCGCGCCGAGCAGGGCGAAGGCGAATCGATTCATCGCCGCGGATTGTACGCCGTTCAATCTACTCCTTCACCACCAGCCGATCGACGGCCACCAGTTCCGGCGCGTTTCCCGCCGCCTCGTAGAACTTCTTGAAGCGCGCGATCTCGGGGTGGTCAACGGCAAACAACTCCGCCAGGTAGGCGGGCGAAATCGGCTGGAAGAGCAGCGCGATCTCGATCGTGTAGGGCGGCGCGACGTCGGGATACGGGACGTTGAAGACGACGCGGTCGGAGCCGCCGACGAAGTCCTCGTCGCCCGCCACGCCGACCGGCATCGTCGCTGTCGCGTCGGCGTGCTTCGCATCCCATCCCGCCGGGAGCAGCCGGTTGTCCTTGACGAGTTCCCGCGCGCCATGCGAAGCGATGCGCGAGCCCTTCACCACCGCCTCGTAGATCTGCACCTGCGTCGCGTCGGTCACCTCGGTACGGTGCGGTTGCAGCGCCAGTGCCAGCTCGTCCGCCTCACCACACGCGAAGACGATCTTGCCCTTCGCATCCCGTACGCGCAGCCGAAGCCATGCACGACGGCTGGGGTGACCGGTGGGAAACTTGTGCCCGGTGAGGTTTTCGACACTGACCACCACGTGAAGCTTGTCCACGCCGCGCGTCGTTTCGAGGATCGAGACGCGCGCCGTCTTCTCGCGCAGCATCGTGCGCGCCGCGGCAATCGTCGCGTCGAACGCCGCGGCGGGTGCCTTGACGTGCAGCGCGTCGATGTTGTCGCGCAGGATTTTCGGCACGAGCGTGTTGCCCCCCACGAAGAGGTGCTGGCCCACCGGCGAGCGCGGTATGAGATTGGCGATGTCGCCGCCGTGCGACGTGCGCGCGATGCGCGTGCGATTGCCGGACGGCATGTGGCACTCCTGGCAGGTCTTCGCGCGTGTGGAATTGCGCCACTCGCGAAAGGTAACCTCGCCCGGCAGCGTGGAGGAGTGGCACGAACGGCACTGCTCCGCCTTGCGCATGTGCGCGCCCTGGACGGGCCAGTACTTCGTGACGCGGTGCATGGCCAACCCGAACTGCTTGTCGAACGGACCGTATATCTCGCGATCGTCGCCGATCTCGAACGCGCCGTCCGGCTTGGCGCCCGGTTGGATCTGGTGGCAGAGCGTGCAACTCACGCCATCGCGCGCGAGTACGGCGGTATCCCAGTCGTCGTCTTCCGTCTCGTTGTCGAGTTGGTCGAACGCGAGGCCCGGTTTGCCGGCGGCGCGCGCCTCGTACGATGCCATCGGCGCATGGCAGTGCAGGCAGCGCGCCTCGACCTCCGCGCGCTTATCGCCCGCGAGCACCGTCTCCGCCGCAAGCACCGCACGAAAGAAGGGGTCGCGTGCGGAGTTGGCCATCATGGACGAGCGCCACAGGTCGTGCGGCGCGATGCCACGCCCCTGATGGTCTCGCATGGCGCCCGAATCGTCGCCGTTGGAGTGGCACGACTTGCAGACGACCGCCGTGGCGAACCGTTTCGTGCGCACATCGCGCTGAATCCGCCCATTGTCGGCCAGCACGAACGCCGCACCGAGGATGAATAGGACGATGGCAGCGCGCATGATGGGATTCTACGTCGGTCGGACCGCGTATCCCTATGCTGGATGGCGAACAGCACAAAAGGCTGGCGGGAGCGCTGGTACGAGATCATCTTCGAGGCGGATACGCGCGCGGGGAAGACGTTCGACGTCCTGCTGCTGATCGCGATCTTCCTGAGCGTGCTGACGGTGATCCTCGACAGCGTGAAGAGCATCAATCTGCGCTACGGGGACGCGCTGAGTGCCGCCGAGGTGTTCTTCACCGCGCTGTTCACGATCGAGTACATCGCCCGCATCGCGTGCGCGCCGCGTCGTTGGCGCTACATTTTCAGCTTCTACGGCATCGTCGATCTCGTTGCGATTCTGCCCACCTATTTCATCGTCGTCTTCGGTCCCGGCCCCAGCCGCGCCCAGCAGCTGACCGTCATCCGCGCGCTACGGCTGCTGCGCATCTTCCGCGTTCTGAAACTCGGCCACATGCTCTCGGAGGCGAGCGCACTCCGCACCGCCATCTGGGCCAGCAGGTCGAAGATCGCCGTCTTCCTCGCCTTCGTGGTCATCATGGTCGTGATCATCGGCGCAACCATGCATGTGATCGAGGAAGGCAACCCGGGCTTCGCGTCGATCCCGCAGAGCATGTACTGGGCCGTCGTGACGATGACCACGGTCGGCTATGGAGACGTTGCACCACAAACGGCGCTCGGCAAGATGCTGGCCGCGGCGATCATGATTCTCGGCTACAGCATGATTATCGTGCCTACCGGCATCGTCACCGCCGAGCTCACGCACACCGGCGGCCCAGCCAAGCCGGTATCGACACAGGTTTGCCCCGGCTGCATGGCGGAAGGCCACGACGCCGACGCCACGCACTGCAAGTTCTGCGGCCACAATCTGTAGAACGAATGGCGGGGCCGTAAGTAGAGTAGGTTCGACATGCGCCTCGTCGTCGTCTGGATCGTCCTGCTGGTCGCCTGCGGCAGATCGCCGCCCCCGGAAATCGAGGTGACGGCGCAGGGGCGCGTGCTCTACGGCGGGGAGCACGCCACGATCAACCAGCTCATTTTGGCGGTCCAGGGCCGGAGGGACGCCGTGAAGGTGCGCGCCGACGAGCAGGTCCCGTGGATGCACGTGCAGTGGGTTCTCGCGGCGCTGCACGAGGCGGGGGTGCGCCGGGCGGAAATCGGAAGCGGAAAGGTCGTGCGGCTCTCGTCGGGGTACTGGACAGACAGGATTTGGGATCCGGCGCACAGCATCACCGCGGACAGGTGCGCCGTCGAACTACCCGGGACGGTGCCGTACGGCGACGTCCTGTCCATCGTCGCGGCGGCGCAAGCCGATCTTGAACTCGGCGTCGAGGCGCTGCACCCGTGGGATCGCGACGCGCACGTACTACCCAGCCCGCCCCACGATGACCCGATCCCGCGTTGGATCGTTACCGACCTCATCCCCCCGAATCACTATCCGGTCAATCTGCCCGTGGCGTCGTGGTGTGAATCGGACGAGGACAACGACCCCGATGACCGGCTCGTGTTCGTACTGACCGCTGACGGCAGGATCTTCTTCGAGGAGCGCGGCCTCACTCTCGCGGATTTCGCGAACGTGCTTCGCGTGCAGAAGCTCAACTACGAGTTGAAATTGCGTCGCATCGGCAAGCCGGTTCAGCAGATCGAGGGTTGGTCGAGGCTCTACGTGCTGCTGGTGGTGGACAAGGACGCACCGTGGCAGCACGTCCAGTGGATGGTGGCCGAGATCGAGGCTGCGCTCATCTTCAAGCTGCAGTTCGGTGCGCGCAGGAAGCCGTACACCCCGTCCAGCGCGCATCAGGCCGCGCGCGCCTGGGCGGGGCGAAAGATTCACCCGCTTTGGCACCACGGGAAACTGCAGGTCTTCCTGCACAGCAACAGCCGGGATACCGACGAAGTAGCCGATCTCACCGCAGCCCCGGTAACGCCGTTCGGTGATGTCGCGCACGATATCAATGAATTCCACGCGGCGCGGCAGAACAAACTCAACATCGTTGGGATCACGCGGGCGCCCCACGCGGTCCGCAAACTCGCGCGCCTACAGCCCGTCCGCGACTAGCTCCACGAAGAAGTGCGACAGGTTGGTGGGCAGCCGTTTGGTCACTTCCGTCGCGCGCTCCATGTCCGGCTCGAACACGCGTTCCATCAGGGCGGCCACCGCGGGCGGATGCGAGGTCGCGATGTTCATCTCGCGGTTCACGCGCAGGCTCAGGTTGTCGAGGTTGGCCGAACCGAAGCACGCCCAGCCGTCATAGATCGCCGCCTTCAGGTGCGACATGCCCGGGTATAGGTAGACGCGGATGCCGTGCTTGAGCATCTTGTTGATGGCGGTCGCGTGGCTCTTGTTGATCAGCGCGCTGTCGCCTTTCGCCGGAAGGATCACGCGCACGTCCACGCCGCGCCGGCGCGCACGCGCCAACTCGTAGAGCAGCTCGTCGTTCGTCAGGTAGGGCGTCGCGATGTAGATGTGGCTCTGCGCGCGACGAATCGCGGCGCGCTGCGCGCGCAGGATCTGCGAATCGCCGGGGCGCGTCTGCAGCAGACGAATGGAATAGTCGCCAGCGGTGGCGTCCGCACGACGCGCCAGCGTCTTCGTGGGCCGGAAGTCGCTGAAGCGTTGCGTACCCTTCCAGGCTCGCGCGAATGCGTCCGAGATGTCCGACACCACGGGGCCTTCCAATTCGGCCATCAGGTCGTGCCAGTCATAGCGGTACTCGCGGCCGACGTTCATGCCGCCCACGAACGCGGTGCGCTCGTCGATCACGATCGCCTTGGTGTGGTCGCCGGCGAACCAGGTGTTGGACAAACCGCGCGCATCCACATTGGAGCCGTCACGCAGGTGGCGCAGGATCGAGCGCGGCGCCACATGGCCGGCGGGCTCCGATTCGGAGCGCACGCCACCGGCGCTGTGGGTCCCGAAACTGTCCACAAGCACGCGCACCCGAATCGAACCGGAGCGGTCGCGCAGCAGATTGGCGTAGCCCACGGCGTAGTCGTCGTTGTCGAAGATGTAGGTGCGCACGTCGATCGAGCGCTGCGCGGAGAGCGATGCGTCGATCAGGCGCGGGAAGAACTCGGCGCCGTCCACGTGGTAGCGCAACGTTCCGCGCGATGCCGTGGATCCGGTCATCGTGTCGAGAGCCCGCTCCCATTCCTCCAGGTCCATGCCCTCGCGCTCCACGATCGCGGGCGCGGGCTCGTTGCCCATCAGGTAGAACGGCTCGGTGTTGGCCAGGTCCTTGGTCGAGGCGGCGGTCAGCGTGAACAGGCGCGCCATGGACGAACCGGGCCGGTTGATCATCGACTTCACCTGCCCACCGAGCAGGGTCCCCCACATGCCGCGCTTCCGGCCACGCACCGGCGCCGGCGCCGCGACGTTGGCCAAAAACACGATGCGGTCGGTGCCGGCGAAGACCAGCGGGTAGCCCGACTCGCCCGTCATGTAGAGGGCGGCGGTCTCGTGCCGAGCCAGCGCGGCGATCAACGCCTCGAAGCGGTGGCTGCACACGATGGGTACGGAGCGGGGCTTGGCCACCAGCGGCACCACGCGCAGCGCGCCGTCGCCGTCGCCGTCGCGGTAGACGAACAGTTCTTCGCGCTCGAGCATGTCCACGACGCATCCGTCGCCGGCCGTCTTGGGCGCCAGCGAGCGGAACGCGCCCTGAAGCAGTTCCATCCATGCGCGCCGACCGCGCACGACCACCGGAGCACCGTCCGCGCGCAGCGCGTTCCACTCGCGGGCGGAGAGCGCCTCGATCGACGCGACCGAATCGTCAAGCACCGACGCCACCACGTGCGAAGGGTCGTCATCCAGTGCGATGACCAACCGGTGCTGGTTCAGGTAGGCCGCCTCGACGCGATGTCCGACGGAGACGGCGCAAGCGCACTCACGCGCGTCCGGCAGGCTGGCGCAACCGGCGCCAATCAGAAGCATCGCGACGCTCGGCGTTGTGAAGGAATTGAAGGCTAGGAAGTTCATCTCTTTGTCCCCTGTGACCGGGCGTATCACACAGGGCGTTCCAATCCTCAAACCCGCGCAGAATCATGGTTTTCCACCACGCGATGGGCGGTTCCTCCGGTAGCAACTGCTGCCCGACGCCCACACCACTACGAAAGACATCTTTACTTTGTCGCAATATACGAAAGAATCGTTTCTTAGCAGCCATGGCCCGCACCCGAATCACAGGCAAGTACGAACGAACCACCAAAACCAAGGAGTCGGTGGAGGCGTTCGTTCCGTTCCCCCTGCCCCCCGCCGATCCGCCGCTCCAGCAGAACGAAGAGCAGCGCCGGCTATTGCACACGGCCGATGCGGCGCTCGGCCGGCTGGATGTGGCTGCCGAGTTGGTGCCGTCCGCGGACTGGTTCATCTACGGGTTCGTTCGCAAGGAGGCGGTCCTCTCGTCACAGATCGAGGGAACGCAGGCGACGCTGATTGACCTCGTTGAATTGGAAGCGGGCGCACCCGCCAATGTCGAGGCGAGCGAAGTGTGCAGCTACGTCGAGGCGCTCAACTACGCGCGAGCGGAACTCGCGACGGAGAAGGGGCTGCCGCTCTCGATGCGTCTGCTGAACGAAACGCATCGGCGCCTGATGCAAGGGGCGCGCGGATCCGACAAGCTTCCGGGCGAGATTCGTCGCAGCCAGAACTGGCTGGGCGGAACGCGGCCGGGCAACGCTGTGTTCGTACCGCCTCCCCCGCAGGCGCTGCCGGAACTCCTGTCGGCATTCGAGCGCTACATGCACGCAACCGATGACCTGCCGCTTTTGACACGCGCGGGCCTGCTGCACGTTCAGTTCGAGACGGTCCATCCCTACCTGGACGGCAACGGTCGCATCGGACGGATGCTGGTCACGCTGCTGCTTGAGCAGTGGAAGCTGCTCGGCCAGCCGCTGCTCTACCTGAGCCTCTACTTCAAGCGGCACCGCGAGGAGTACTACCGTCGCCTGGCCGCCGTGAGGACCGACGGGGACTGGGAGGGCTGGACACGCTTTTTCCTCGAAGCGGTCGCGACGATCGCGGAAGAGTCGGTTCAATGCGCGCGCCAACTCTTCGCACTCGTGGAGCGCGACCGTGAACGGGTGCTGGCCGCGACATCGAGTTCCGTCATGGCGCTGCGCCTGTTCGAAAGGCTGCCCATGCATCCGATTGTCACGGTCGCCCGTGCGATGGAACTGCTCTCGACCACCCGCCCCACTGCATCCAAGGCGGTCACCACGCTGGTCGAGGCGGGCGTGCTCACCGAAACGTCCGGCAAAAAGCGCGACCGCGCCTACCGCTACGTCGCCTACCTCGAGTTGCTGAGCGCCGGGACCGAGCTCTAGACCGCGAACGCGACCACGATCACGAGCGTCACCGAGACGAAGTAGAACCAGCGGAAGAACAGGTTGATCCGCACCACGGCGGCGTGCCTGTCCTTGGCGACGAGGTGGTCCGCCAGCACCGCCTTGCCCAGCGCCAGGAAGATCACGACGGTGATTCCCGCGACGAACTCGTCCATGCGCGTGAGGTACGAGACCTTGGGCAGCAGGGCGCCGACGGCGAACTGGTAGGCGACCAAGGTAAGAAAGCCGGTGGCGCCGAGGCGCAGTTGCGCACCGGTGTTGACCGGATCGATCCAGCACGTGCCCCAGCCGATGAGCACGATCAGCAGCAGCGGGCCAATCAGCCTCAGGATGTAGAAGAGCGCGTTGCGTCGCACCTCGAAGTCCAATTCGAAGCGCGCCACCTGCTTTTGCAGCATTTCCAATTCGTACGGCACGACGCGGGCGGCCCCGTCATCAATCGACCATCCCGCCAGCGTGACGTTGCTGGCCCGCCCGTTGATGTCGGTGCGTGGCACGAACGCGACCTGCTCCGGCGTGTATCCGGTGGCAATGAGGCCGACGGAGAGGCGGTGGGAATCGAAGGGAAAATCCGCCATGTGCAGCGGGATCGTGAACTTGCCAATGTACCGCTGTCGGTAGTTGACGATTCCGTCAGGCGTTACGGTGACGACCTGAGGCATCATCCGGTCCAACGAATCCTGGTTGAGCACCTGGACGTGCGGGTGCCAGACATCGGTCAGGGGCATGGTCCGCTCCGCCGCCGCATCTTTCTCTGCGTGCCGGCGATCCTTCCATTCGAGGCCGACGAACACATCCGCCACGAAGGACTGATGCACGTCGTTGATCTCCATGATGTCGACCATGTAGATGGCCGCGCTGACCTCGGTGGGCGTCCCCACCGGATCGGGCCGAGTCGCGGTAGACGCGGCGACGCCGCCAGATTGCGCGAGGATGAGACAGAGCAGGGCCGTGACCATGGCACGGATTCTATCCAACGGTGTCCACTACCGCTGTCCAGGCAGACCGCCGAGTTCATGTAGGCGATCCCGGCGCGCTTGCCAGCCCCGAGCGTCCAGGGCCCTGAGCGATCCGTCGGCATCCAACTCGAACCCCGTACGCACCTGGATCCAGAGGGTGATGCGTTCCACATCACCCTCCAGCGGCGACCTTGAGACATCCCAGAACCGCACGGTTCCGGTTGCGGTGCCGGTGCTAACCCGCGAATCGCTCGTGAACGTCACCATACGCACCCCGGCCTCGTGACACAGCGCCGGGCCGATAGGTTTCGAAGTGGCAACGTCCCACACGCGGGCGGTTCGGTCATCGCACCCGGTCACGACGGTCCGTCCATCGGGGCTGAAGGCCACGCCCACGCTGCAAGAGAACGGACCGCTGTGGGCCATGGGAAGCGACAACGGCTCCGCGGTTGTCGCGCTCCAGACGCGGACGGTGTTGTCTGTGCTTCCGGTGACGACGCGCGTTCCGTCGCTGCTGAAGGCCACGGCCACAACGGAGCTCTGATGTCCGCCGAGCAGCCGAGGCGTGAACCCGTCATTCAAGTCGAAAAGCCGGGCCAGTTTGTCGCTCGAAGCCACAGCGAGACATGACCCGTCCGGGCTGAACGCGACGCTCCGGATTCGCGCCCCGATCGTCACTGGCGCGCCGATAGACGCACCCGTGCGAACGTCGCGAATCTGCACCACGCCACCGAAGCCCGCTGCAAGCATGCGCGCCCCATCGGCGCTGAACGCGACCGACCAGATCCCGCTTGCGTGGCGAAACGGTTCAAACACTGGTTCACCCGTAGCGGCGTCAAAGAGCCGGCTGGTACGGTCTGCGCCGCCGGTGAGGACCCTCGACCCATCGGGCGCAACCGCCACGGCGCGGATCCCCCCTGGATGGCGAATCTTGCAGACGCGGGAACCCGTCACCGCGTCGCTGACGAGCGCGGTCGCCGCGTCCGTCTTGCTGAGGATGTAGCGACCGTCCGCGGTGTAGACCGCTTCGTGGTTCTCGAAGACCGGGTGCTTGACGATGCGGATCGACTGGCCGGCTGCCGGTCGCCACAGTCGCGCTGCGTTGTCGTCGCACGCCGCTGCGATCCGCGAGCCGTCGGGGCTGAATGCCACCGCCTGAACCGCCGCTTGGTGCTCGAATGGCACGCCGACCTCCCCGCCCGCATCCGGGGCCCAGAGCCGGGCGGTGTTGTCGAAGCTCGCGCTGAGTATTCGTGCGCCATTCGGATCGACACGCAAGCGGTGCACGCCACCATGGTGCCGCCACGGTCCAGCGGCGAATTCCTCCGCCGCGGTCTCCAGTATGTGGTCGGGGTCGGCGCACGCGGTCGCCACGCTCCACAGGTAGATGTTGCCATCCGCATCCGCGGTCACGATCCGGCTCCCGTCCTTTCCGAAGAAGTCGGCGGTCGTCACGCGCGTATCTTGCGTGAA
>CBDURV010000046.1:0-12773 GCA_965369495.1 uncultured bacterium | reverse complement strand
ATCGCGAACAGCTCGCGTCGGCGCGTCGCGAGTCGCCGCTCGGGCGCACCGTGCATCCGCGCGTGCTCGTGCAGCTGCCTGTCTACAACGAGGCGGCGGTGGTGGAGCGCGCTATCGATGCGGTGGCGGCGCTCGATTGGCCGCGCGAGCAGCTTGAGATCCAGGTGCTCGACGACTCGCAGGACGAAACGCGCGAGATCGTCGATGCCGCGGTCGAACGGCACCGCGCTCTGGGCGTGCCCATGCGCGTGCTGCGCCGTCCCCATCGCGAGGGGTTCAAGGCGGGCGCGTTGGCCGAGGGTCTGCGCCAGACCGACTGCGAGTACGTGGCGATCTTCGATGCCGATTTCGTGCCGCACGCCGATTTCATTTACCGCGCCATTCCGCTCTTCGACGCGGACAAGAAGGTTGCGTGCGTGCAGGGCCGCTGGGCGCATCTCAACCGTGACCAGAACTGGCTCACGCGGGCGCAGGCTGTCGGGGTGGATGCCCACTTCCACATCCAGCAGTTCGCGCGCGCGGCCGCGAACCGCTTCCTCAACTTCAACGGCACCGCGGGCATGTGGCGGATTCGCGCCATCGACGAGGTCGGCGGCTGGGTGGGGGACACGCTCACCGAGGATCTCGACCTGAGCTACCGCGCGCAGTTGGGTGGCTGGCGCATCGTCTTCGATCCGGAAATCGAGGTGCCGGCGGAACTGCCGCCCGCGCTCGACGCATACAAGAACCAGCAGCGCCGTTGGGCGTGCGGCAGCATCCAGTGCGCGCGCAAGTACCTCGGGCCCGTCTGGCGCGCCGACCTGCCGCTGGGGGTGAAAACCGAATCGACGCTGCACCTCTGCGGCTACGTCGTCTGCGTCGCGATGGTCATGCTGATCGCGGTGCTGCCGTTCGGGATCGGCCATTTGCCTTTGTTCGCGCGCCACGCGAATCTCTGGCCGCTCTGGCTGGCGATCTGGATTTCGGCGCTCGGGCCGCTGACGGTCTCCGTGATGGGCCAGCGCATCAACGGTCGCGTCCGCCTGCTCGACGTGATGGCGTGCTTCCTGCTGGGGCTCGGATCCTGCATGAACAACGCCATCGCGGTCGGTCGCGGCCTCTTTCGACCGATTCGCACCTTCGTTCGCACGCCCAAGCAGGGCAGCGGTACGATGCGCCTCCAGACACCGATGCCGGTGACGGAGCAGTTGATGACCCTGTTCAGCCTTGCCTGCGTTCTCTATCTCTCGACCACCAGTCCGTGGGCAACCGCGACCTACGCGCTCTTCTGCTGCGCCGGGTTCGTTTCGCTCGCCGGATATTGGTGGATCGCCGAGCGACGATAGCCTGCGGGAATGCGCGGCCGGATCTATTGGTCGCTGCTCGTATCGGCGTTGCTGGTGCGGGCGGCGTTCTTCTCCTGGGGATTCTTCAGCGACGACGTCCACCGCTACGTGTGGGAGGGCTCGATCCAGTGGCACGGGATCAACCCGTACGCCATCGCGCCGGAGGACTCGCCTGCCGAGTTGCGGCTTGATCAGCACGAGGAGATCAACCACAAGGATCTACCGACCATCTATCCGCCACTGGCGCAGTTCTTCTTCGTCGCGATGACCGGCATCGGGCTCGAAGAGCTGGGCATGCGCAACGCGGTTCTGGTGCTCGACATGCTGCTGTGCGTGCTGCTGCTGGAGTGGCTGCGGCGCAGCGGCAGGCCGATCCTCTGGGCCGCCCTGTATCTGCTGCACCCGATCGCGGTGGCGAGCGTCGCGACGGGCCATGTCGAACCACTCATGCTGCTCGGCCTCGTCGGGTGCGCGTGGGCGCGTGAGCAGGGGCGCGACAAGCTCGCGGCGGTGCTGTTGGCCGCCGCCATCCTAGGCAAGGTCGTGGCGGTGTTGGCGTTGCCGTGGTTCCTGCTGCGGCGCCCGCGCGAAACGCTGGCGATCACGCTGCCGCTGATCCTGCTGGCCTACGTCCCCTACCTGGGCGCGGACGTCTCCGCCACGCTCGTGCGCTTCGGTTCCGACTTCGCCTTCAACGGATCCATCTATCGCGTTACCGAGTGGCTGGCTCCCGGTTTCGGCGCGCGCATCGATCTCGTGCTGCTCGCGTGTTGGGTCGGCTTCGTGACCGTCTCGCAGCCACGCCTGCCGCATGCGATCGTGATGCTCATGGCGGGCCTGCTGCTCCTGTCGCCCACCGTGCACACCTGGTACCTCGGCTGGTTCCTCGTGCTGCTGCCGGCCGTCGGGCCGCGCCGCTGGACGTGGCCGCTGCTGACCTGGAGCTTCACCGCGCTGTTCGCCGGCTGGACCTACGTCGAGTACTACTACTTCGACGGCGACTTCGGCGAGAACTTCGGGCTGACGGCGCTCGAGTATCTCGTGCCGCTCGGCGTCGCGATCCATGTCTTCGTCCGCTATCGACCGCGCAAGCCCGCGGTCGAGGCGCCGGGCCGCGGCGCGCCGGGAAGTTTCGGCGTGGTGATTCCCAGTCGCGGCGAACGGGCCAACCTCGCGGAGATGCTGCCGCGCTGGCTCGACACGCCCGCCGAGCGCATCATCGTGGCGGATACTCCCACGGGCGACGGCACGAGCGAACTCTGCCGCATGGACCTGCGCATTCACTACCTGCCGGTGCATGAGCGTGGCTATGGTGCGGCGGTCCAGGCGGGGCTGCGGAAACTGCGCGGCGAGGTCGCGTTCGCCGTCGTCTGCGACGCGGATCATCCCGACGGACCGCGCCAGGTCGAGGCGTTGCTGGCACCGTTTTCGGACTCGGCCGTCGGGCTCGTGAGCGCCTCGCGCGGCAGCTCGCCCCACCTCACGATGCCGCAGCGGTTCGGCAACGGGCTCGCCTGCTGGCTGATCGCGCTCGGCTGGGGCCGGCGTTTCGAGGACCTCGGCCCCTTCCGCGCGCTGCGCCTCTCGCGCTGGCCCCAAGGCGCGCTGCACGACAAGGGCTTCGGATGGAACGTGGAGATGAACGTGCGCGCGCTCGAAGAGGGCATGCAGTGCGTCGAGGTGGATCTCCCGGCGCGGCCGCGCCCGCATGGCGAGAACCAGATCACGGGAACGCTGCGCGGCGTCGTGGGCGCCGGTTGGGGCATCCTGACGAAGCTCTACGCGCTGCGGGAGGAGTCGTGCGGGCGAGTGTCGTAATCCTCACCAAGCTGCCCGGCCACATGCCGATCAAGACGCGGCTGCACGGGCTGTTGGGGCAGGCGGGGGCGGAGGAGTTCTATCGCCACTGCCTGCGTGAGACGGTCGAGACCGCCGAGCAGTTCTGCTGGCAGCCGATCCTGGCCACTTCGCCCTACGACGTCGATCCCGCCGCCGTGCTGCCTGAATTCACGGGATGCCGAATGGAGCCGGTCGAGGGCGACAACGGCGCCGTCTGCCTTGAGAACGCCATGCGCTTCGCCGATGTGGACAAGCCCATCGTCGCGCTCGGGGGCGATGCTCCCGACCTGCCGCCGTCACGCATCGAAGCGGCGCTGGATGCGCTCGCCGATCACGATGCGGCGTTCGTGCCGACACCCGACGGCGGTTTTTCCTGCATGGCGCTGCGCAAGTCGCTGCCGGGACTGGCGCGTGGATTCTCCTACGGCGGCGGCGACGCGCTGGACGCGTTGCAGGGCTGGATGGAGGCGCGCGGTATGCGCGTGGCGCGTGTGCAGCCGTGGCCGGACATCGATACGCCCGACGACCATGCGGCGTACGTGGAGCGTGACCGCGTGCACGCGGACGAGACGCGCCGCATCCACGAACGCGGTCTCGCTGCGCTGGACGCGGACGCGATCGACGAGGCGTTGCGCGCCGCGCGCGAGTTGGAGCAGCGGCGGTTCAGCGGCGCGTTCGAGTTGGGCGCGCTCGCGCATCTTCGCAACGGCAACGTCGCCTCGGCGGTGGAATTGCTCGAGCGCGGTGTGCGCAAGGATCCCGATGAATGGAGCGATTGGCAGCTGCTGGGCAACTGCCGCTCCGACCTGGGCGAGTTCGACGGAGCGGAAGAAGCGTATGAACGCGCGCTGCAATGTCCGGATGTCTCGCTCGCGTCGATCCACCTGAACCGCGCCACGGTCGCGCAGCGGCGCGGCGAAAGCGCGCAGGCCCATCGCCTGCTCGACCTGGTGGACGACCCCGACCTCGCGCTCGCCGTCGAGGTGCAGCGGCTCGCCCTATGGATCGAGGAAGAGCGCTGGGAGGATGTGCGGGTTCGTTCCGGGCGCGTCCTTGAGGAACTCGGCGACGAGGTACCCGAGGATGAAACGAGCCTGGGCTGGGTGCTCGCCGCCCGCGCCCGGGCGTTGCACGCGGCGGGGGAGCGGTACGAGGCGCTCGAATGCGCGCTAGCCGCCTATGGGTTCAATCTCGGCGACGACGATCTGCTCGGGGTCATCCGCGAGGTCGAAGGACGCAGCGCATCGGGGACGCGAATGTATCGGCTGTTTTGCCTGGGGTCCGACGAGGAGCGTGATCCTTCCCTCTACTGCGTGAGTTGCGACGTGGCGGCGGATTCGCAAGAGGAGGCGCTCGGTTACGTCGCCGCGATCGAGGCGACTCTCGGGGGCAGCGACGTCTTCATCGAGGCGTGGGAGGACCTGGGCGCCCACCCGGATCTGCTCCAGGGCGTCTACGTCCACGGCATGCGCGAGTTCTATCTGGGCGAATAGCCTCGATTACCATGTCCGCATGAGCAGCGATCACGCCAACACCGACTGGACCAACCACGGTTTCGGAACGCGCGCCATTCACGCCGGGCAGGAGCCCGATCCCGTGACCGGCGCGGTCATGACGCCCATCTACCAGACCAGCACCTACGTGCAGTCGGCGCCCGCCGAGAACAAGGGCTACGTCTACGCGCGCGGCGACAACAAGACGCGCCAGGCGTTGGAGGGCTGCCTCGCCGCGCTGGAGGGCGCCAGCCACTGCACCGCCACGTCGAGCGGTCTCGGCGCCGAGACGGTCGTGCTGACTGCGTTGGGGGCCGGGGCGCGCGTGGTCGCGGGCAATGACCTGTACGGCGGCACCTATCGCCTCTTCATGCGCGTATTCAAGAACCTGGGCCTGGAGTTCGACTTCGTCGATACGACCGACCCTGACGCCGTCGCGAAGGCGCTCGAAACGCCGGCGTCGATGCTCTGGATCGAAACCCCCAGCAACCCGACGCTCAAGATCACCGACATTCGCCGCCTCAGCGAGATCGCGCACGCCAAGGGCTGCCCGGTTCTCGTCGACAACACGTTCGCGTCGCCCTACCTGCAGCAACCGCTCGCGCTCGGCGCCGACATCGTGCTGCACTCGATGACCAAGTACCTGGGCGGCCACAGCGATGTCATCGGCGGCTGCGTCATGACCAACGACGACGAGCGCGCCCAGACCTACGCGCAACTCACCAACTGGACCGGTCCCGTGCCGGGTCCGTTCGATGCGTTCCTCGTGCTGCGCGGCCTCAAGACGCTGCACGTGCGCATGGAGCGCCACTGCGACAACGCCGAGAAGCTGGTCGAGTGGCTGGCCGCCCACCCCAAGGTGAGCAAGGTCCACTACCCGTTCCTCGAATCGCATGCCGGCCACGAGATCGCCCGCGAGCAGATGTCGCGTGGCGGCGGCATGTTGAGCCTCGTTCTGGACGGTTCGGTCGAGGACGGCAAGCGCTTCTGCTCCGCGACCAAGGTCTTCGCGCTGGCGGAGAGCCTGGGCGGCGTCGAGTCGCTGATCGAGCACCCGGCGTCGATGACCCACGCCTCGGTGCCCGCCGAGGAACGCCGCGCGGTTGGACTCGCGGACGGCCTTATCCGGCTGTCGGTCGGCATCGAGGACTACGCCGATCTCAAGGCCGACCTCGAGCAGGCCTTCGCCGCCCTCTGAGTCGCGCCCCAACACCCACAAATTGAAAACACCCCCCGAGTGCGGCAGCCGTGCCGCATCCGGAGGGTGTAAGTCATTGCCGCCCAACGCTTTATGAGGTCAGGCGGCGAAGTTACTTCGCCCTAGTCATCGTCGTCGCGGACCATCAGCTTCTCGGGGGCGATGGCGATCGAGAGCACCTCGTAGTTGACCTTGCCGCCGGGCAGTTCGATCTCGGTGGTTTCTTTCGGCTTCTGGCCGAGGAGGCCGCGGCCCACGGGCGCGAGATACGAGATGATGCCGCGGTCGATGTCCGCGTCCCACGGGCCGAGCAGGATGAACTCCTCTTCGGCGCCGCTGTCCGTGTTGCGCACGCGCACCTGGGTGCCAATGGCGACGGCGCCGGTGGTGATCTCATCGACGTCGAGAATGCGGGCGCGCTCGAGATCGTCGCTGACCTCGCGCAGGCGACGCATGAGCCGCTCCTGCTTTTCGAGCGCCGCGCTGTACTCGGCGTTTTCGGAAATATCGCCGAAGCTCGCCGCACGGCCGAGATCCTCCGCGTTCTGCGGGATCTCGTCATCGACGATGTGCTTGCGCTCCGCCTCCTTGGCGAGGTAGCCGAGGATCGTCGTGTAGATGACGTCGTCCGAAACCTGGCCGACCGCCTCCTGTTCGGCTTCGGTGCGCTCGATGTGCACGTTGGGGTGTTCGCCCTCGATCACGTCGAGCAACACGGTCTTGGACTGGTCGGTGAAGCCGCGGTTGCGCTGGATCTTGGAATACAGGAAGCGCGCATAGCTGAGCGACGTTCCCTTGACGAATGCCTGGAACATCTTGAGCCGTCGCGCGCTCATGAAGCTGCGGACCTGCCGCAGGAACTCCTTCAGGTCGAGATCGCCGGTGCGGCGCTGCTCGAGCCCGATGACGTTGGCCAGCGTGAGCAGCTTCTCCATCGCGTTGGTGGCCTTTTCGCCGGGCGCCAACTCCTCGGAGAGGGTGCCATTGACGAACCCGCGCACGTACCAGAGGAACAGATCCGGGTTGGCGCGGGGGTTGGACGTGAGCTCGGAGAGGAAAGCGATGGCGACGTCGGGACGGCGCTTGCGCAGGGCCTCGATCGCGACATCGGCGATGTCGGCATCGCCGCCGCGCAGGAGCGTGAGCACCTTGTCGCTCCAGCTATCCCCGGCGTCGCTCGCGATATCGGTCACCGCGCGCTTGCGGTCGGCCGCCTCGAGCGGGCTGACGAGTTCCTCGACATCCGCAGTCTCGATGAGCATGCCGCGCGCGTCCTCGGCGGCCAGCTTGGACCCTTCGAGCTTGAGGTCCGACTTGAGGTAGAGCAGGGCGAGCCGGTCGGGTGAGGGATCGTCGTTGCCCTCGAGGCCGCGGGCGACCTCGCCACCGATCGCGTCGCGCAGTTCGTCGGTCATGTCCAGGGCGCGCATGTACTCGCGCGCCAGCGCGCAGCGTTCATGACCGTGGACGAGCGCCTGCATACGATCGACGACCTCCTGCTCGATCGTCTTCTCCTCGTCGCGCAGCTCCAGCTTGGGCGACGAGCCCTTGCCGATGCGCACGGCGGGATCCCTGAGCAGCGCCTTCTTCGACTTGGTCCACCAGCGCGACCAGGCGTTCTTGTCCATCACCTCGGGCACGAACGCTTCGCGTACCTGCTTGAGGGTCGCCTCGCGTCCGTGGCTGGCGAGGAAGATGTGGAAGACCTTCGCGGGGTCGTCCTTGATGAGCTGATCCAGCTCCTCGCGGCGGAAGTACTTGTAGATGCCGATGTGCTCGGCAGGCAGGCGTTCGAGGATCTTCGTCGCATTGACGATCGTCATGCGATGACCGCTCTTGCGCTGGAAGTCGACGATCAGCGCCTCCTCCTCGGGATCGAACTCGACGACCTGTCCGAAGCCCCATCCGCCGCGGTGATAGACGTAGGCGTCCTCCGCGAAGGTGAGATAGCGGTCGAGCAGATCGATCTGCGAGCGCAGGTTGCCGCCCTCCGCGCCGAGCCCCGACTTCTCCAGGAAGAGTTCGAGGTTGGCGTCGTCCGAGGACCCCGCCTTGAGGACCGCGACCAGAAGCTCGCGCAATCCTTCGGTGCGCTGGCTCGACTTGAGCGACGTGCGCGCCGAAGCGTTTGCGCCCTCGAGGTTGCCCTTTTCGAGCAGCGACTGGGCGAGCGCCAGGCTCAACTCGCCGGCCAGCGCGCCCTTGTCGAGGCGCGCAAGCTGATTGGCGATATTGAGAAGGTAGCCATAGGCTTCCGGCTCAAGGCTGGCGTACTCGCGCCAGGCAGCCTCTACCTCGGCGAAATCGCGGTTGGATATCGCCGACCCGATACGGGACCGAAACGCTTCAGCGGACATCTCCGCCCTCCGAACACCCGTGCCACCGACCCAGCGGCGGGGGCCGCTGAACCAGCAACTCGTGCATCAATGAGAAAGGCCCCGATGAGGGGCCACTGGCGCGCGAACCCCCGGTGGGCCGCGCTTGCGCCATTCTCGCAGGCCGGGGAAGCAGACGCAAACTGCCGTCGCGGCAGTTTTATAGATGCTTCAGGCGCCGTTCGCGCCGCGCCTTCGCTTCCCGCGCGCGCCGGTCCTGGATCTCGCCCTCCGTGACCAGTTTCGGCACCGCCGTCGGCCGACCGTCGTCGCCGAGTGCTACGAATGTGAAGTAGGCCGAGGCGCAGTGAAGACGCTCACCCGTCTTGGTCAATTCGAGTTCGGCGCGCACGCCGATTTCCATCGAAGTGCGACCGGCGTTGTTCACGCTCGCCTTCATCACGAGCACGCTTCCCATCGGCACCGCCTGATGGAAGTCGATCTCATCGACGGCGGCAGTCACACACTGTCGTCGCGTGAAGCGTCGCGCCGCGATTGCGGCCGCGATGTCCATGAAGTGCATGACGCGTCCACCCATGCAGTTGCCCAACGGGTTGGTGTCGTTGGGCATGACGAGTTCGGTCAGTTCGACCTTCGATTCGTTCACGGTTCGTTGCGTCATCGCTTCGTGTCCTTTCTCAAAATGAAAGAAACGGTTCACGCAACGCGCGCGCGCTTCTCAGATTGAGAAGGATCGCGCACGCTTGCGCAAACTGCATCGCATCACGCGCGCACAACGCCGAACAACGTCGAACATGCGCGCGCCACGTTGCACCCGGAACGAAGCGTAACGCCGTGCGCTGCACGCAGACGGTGTTTTGCATACGTTCACGAATGCGCTACGCGTTCTATCAAAATGAGAAAGCGCAGCGAACGAATGTGCGTATCAAGGTGTCAGGGAAGCTCAACCGAATAAAAGTGGGCGCGAATTCACGAATGGCACGGATGTTGTTTAGGTGATTCGCTAACACGTTCCGTGGGAAGGGACGTCCCACGTCGAAAGGAGCTCTAGACCATGGCCGCAAAGAAGAAGAAGGCAAAGAAGAAGGCGACTCGCAAGAAGGCGACTCGCAAGAAGGCGCCGGCGCGCAAGAAGGCCGCCAAGAAGAAGGCGACCAAGAAGAAGGCGACGCGCAAAAAGGCCACCAAGAAGAAGGCCAAGAAGAAGGCGACTCGCAAGAAGGCGACGAAGAAGAAGGCAACGAAGAAGAAGGCAACGAAGAAGAAGGCCACTCGCAAGAAGGCCACCAAGAAGAAGGCCACTCGCAAGAAGGCCACCAAGAAGAAGGCGACGCGCAAGAAGGCGACGAAGAAAAAGGCCGCCAAGAAGAAGGCGACCCGCCGCAAAAAGCGCTAGTTCGACTCGGATCAGTTCTTGATCTGAGAAGGGGCCCTTTGTCGGGCCTCATACCGCGCGGCCTACGGGCACCGGGGCCGCGCGGTTCTCAAATCGGTGCCCAGATATCCCACGGAATAGAAAGCCGTTTCGCCTCCACCAGGCGAAACGGCTTTTTCGTTAACTTGCGCGCCCGAAGGGGTTTACGCCTTCTCGAGCTCGTCCATCTCTTTGAGGCGACGATAGAGAGTGGCGACGCCGATGCCGAGGATGCGGGCGGCCGCGTCCTTGTCGCCATCGACCGCGTTGAGCGTGCGCTGAATCGCCTCGCGCTCGAGGTCCGCCAGGCTCTGGCCGACTCGGAAATGGATGGGGGAAGACTCGCTCCCTCCATTCGAACCGGAAGGGTTCGAGCCGGACCCGTTCTTGGCGCCGGGCAGATCGGACGCGGTGACGAGATCGCCCGTCGCGAGCACAACGGCGCGCTCGATCGCGTTTTCCAGTTCGCGCACGTTGCCCGGCCATTCCATCCCGAACAGCGTGTCGAGCGCTTCGGGCGTGATGCCCTTGAGTCGCTTGCCGGTCAGGTTGTTGTACTTCTCGATGAAGTGCTGGACGAGCAGCGGGATGTCGTCGCGGCGTTGGCGCAGCGGCGGTACCTCGATGCTGATCACGTTGAGCCGGTAGAAAAGATCCTCGCGGAACGTCTTGGCGGCGACCGCGGCGACGAGATCGGAGTTGGTCGCGGCGATCACGCGCACGTCGACCTTGAGCGTTTCCGTTCCGCCGACGCGTTCGAACTCGCCCTCCTGCAGCACACGCAGCAGCTTGACCTGCGTCGAGAGCGGAATTTCGCCCAGTTCGTCCAGCAGGATCGTGCCGCCGTCGGCCAGTTCGAAGCGTCCCTTGCGGGAGCGGACGGCGCCGGTGTACGCGCCCTTCTCGTGGCCGAACAGCTCCGCCTCGAGCAGACCCTCCGCCAACGCCGCGCAGTGCACCTTGATCATCGGCATTTCGGCACGCGGGCTGAGGCGGTGCAGCGCGTTGGCGAAGATCTCCTTGCCGGTGCCGCTCTCGCCGGTGAGCAGGACCGTCGACTTGACGGGCGCCACCTGCTCCACGATGCCGAGCGCGTCGCGGAAGGCGGGCGCGCGTCCGACGATCTTGTCGAGTTCCTCGCGCCCCTTGAGGTCGGCGCGCAGTTGCTGGTTCTCGATCAGCAGCAAACGGTTCTCGAGGGCGCGCGCGATCGACTTCTTCACCTCGCGCAGCTTGACCGGCTTTTCGAACACGTCGAAAATGCCCTGCTTGATCGCGAGCACGGCGATGTCGATGTTGGCGAAGGCGGAAATCATGATGATCGCCACCGACGGGCGCACGACGCGCGCCGAAGTTGCGAGCCGCATGCCGTCCATGCCCGGCATCTTGTAATCGGTCACGAGGCAGTCGATTTCCTCCTCCTGGAGGATGGGAATCGCCTTCGAGCCGTTTTCGGCCGTGAAAATGTCGTAGCCCGCGCGCTTGAGGCCGCGGCTCAGCGTTTCGCGGGTGTTCTTGTCGTCATCGACAAGCAGCAGTTTGGGTTTTTGCTGTGCAATCACGCGTCGGTCTCCTGGGAATCGGACTCTTCGCGCAACCGCGGCAGGAGAATCGTAGCCTGCGCGCCCTGCGGCTTGATCGATCGCAGCGCGACCTTGCCGTCATGCGCCATGACGATCTCGCGAATCAGGTAGAGGCCGAGCCCGGTGCCCCGCTCCTTGGTGGAAAAGAAGGGGTCGAAGAGCTGCTCTTCCGTGCCGTCCGGCACGCCGCCGCCGCTGTCGCGCACCCAGAGCTTGACGGTGCGCAGCAGTCGGCGCGTGCCGAGGATGACGCGACCTCCCGGCGGCGTCGCCTCGTAGGCGTTCTGGACCAGGTTGACCAGCACGCGGCGCAGCATGTTCCTATCGGCGCGAATCGTCGCCTTGCCCCGGCACAGGTGCAGCTCGAGACGCACATCGCGTTGCAGCGCGTCGTCCTCCACCTCCTCGGCGAATTCGCGTACGACCTGGTTGAGGTCGAGGCGTTCGAAGTTGGCGCTGGAGAGCTTGCTCAGCGAGAGGTAGTTCTTGATGATCTCGTTGAGCCGCTCGATCTCCTCGCGCATGACGCGCAGCGTCTCCTCGATCGCGCCGGCCTCGTCGCCACGGTCCTGCAACTCGTCCTCGAGCAGATCGATGTTCAGGAAGAGGGTATTGAGCGGGTTGCGGATCTCGTGCGCGACGGACCCGGCGATCTTCGCCATCGCGCCGAGTTTTTCCGTCTCGATCAGGCGCGAGCGGATATGCCGGATTTCCGTCAGGTCGCGGAACACGAGCAATACGCGCGGATCGGGTCCGTCGGCGCGCGCGGCGACGACACGCGCGGGAAACGTGCGCCCGGCGAAGCTGAGCAGATCGACTTCGCGGGCGCGCGCCAGTCCGTCCTTGGTCGCGGCATCCCAGACCGAGCGGTGCTCGCGCGCGTGGGCGAAGAGTGCCGAGAGCTGGGTGTCGCGCAGTTCGCGCAACTTGAGGCCGAGGGCGTCCCGCGCGGCGCGGTTGGCGTGCATGAGCGTGCCGTCGGGGCGCAGCGTCAACAATCCGTCGGTGAGCAGCGCCTGCAGGCGGCGATGCGTGTTCGCGATCTGGCGGCGGCGGTCGAGATCCTCGGGGCGGCTGGGATCCTCGCGCTCCGCCAGCGCCCGCAGCGCCGCATCGGCCGCGCGTTCGCGGTCGGCGCGTTGTTGCGCGCGTGCGCGCCGTCGCCGCATGCTGGCGCGTGCGCGCAGCAGAAGGTCGAGCAGTTCGCGCGTGGGCAGGTCGCTGCCGAGCACCGCCGCACGCGCCGCGTCGGCATCGCCCGCGTGCAGGGCGGGGACGAGCGCCGTCAGTACGTCCGCGGCGCGATCGTAGGGCGCCGCGTATTCGCCGCGCGCCTCGAGGTCCGCGAGGCACCTCGCGAGTGCCCGCTCGATTTGCCTCGACTCCGCAGTCTTGGCAGGAGTGCCTTCATCGACCGCCGTTGACTTCATCGTCCCCGATCTTTTTGCATTCTAGGAATTGCCCACCGCGAAGCATATCCACTTTTGGCGACATTCGTCGGCGTCCGCGATTGTGTGTATCGTGATTCGTGTGCGTGCTCTCACTCTGCCCGTGCTCTGTCTGGTGCTCCTGCTCTCCATCGCTT